>JAGBXH010000164.1 GCA_017629395.1 Clostridia bacterium
GAAGCTCCCCTGCTGCGCATCATGACGGGTGCGATCGGTGCGCTCATTGCGGGCGGCTTTGCCATTGCCATTGGCGGATTTCAGTATTACGATCTGTTCGGCACGCTGTTTTTGCTTGCAGCCGTTCCCTTGGGCATTTGGCTGACCGTTCCCTTTTTTGCACCCGAAAAACAGCACCGCCTCTCGGGCTACGTGGCGTTGGTGATGCTTTGCATGGGTGCGGTGTATGCCGCGCGGCAATTTACCTTGTTCGGCATTCTGATCAGCCCCATCATCGCTGCCCTTTTGGTCTATCTGACGCTCAAGCGACGCGGTTTCGTTGCCGCTATGATGTGCGCGGTGGGCTGCGGCGTGGCGTTTGATCCCGTCAGCTCGCCCATTCTGATCATCGGTCTTGTGCTGTGGGCACTTTGCTCTCAGCTTTCGGACAGGCTTGCATTGGCTGCTGCGCTGGGCGTGGCGCTTGGTTGGACGGCTCTGTTGGAGGGTTTTTGGGGTATGGCGGCAGCGTTGCCCACCGTGCTTTGCGCAGGCGCACTGCTCTTTACCGCAGACAAATGGCTGCTGCCCGCTCAGGATGCCGCCGAGGTGGAAACCGAGGACTGCGACTTTGTGGGGGAGAGTGATTTTGCCCGTCTTGTCACGCAGGAAAACCGTAATCTCAGTGCCTGCGAACGCACCGAATGCATGGTGCAGGCGTTTACGGGTCTTTCCGAAACCTTTTACGAGCTATCCGACAAGCTGCGCCGCCCCGCCCTGTTGGATCTGCGCCGCATTTGCGACGTTGCCTTTGAGTGCGCATGCACCGACTGCCCGCGCCGCGAGATCTGCTGGGGCTCGGAATACAGCACTACGCTTGACGGCATTGGCAAGCTGACCTCCGCTTTGCACCTTGGCGGCAGGGCGGACGCCTCCTGCCTGCCCGAACGGCTGCTTGCTGCTTGTCCGCGCACCGATCGCATCCTGGCAAGTGCCAATGCGCAATGTGCCGATGCCACCGCGCAGCTGCTCCAAAATGAGCGCACGCACGTGTTTGCTGCCGATTACGCCGCCATTGCCGATCTGCTCACGGACGCTTTACGCGAGAATAACGAGGAATTTTGCACAGACGCACAAACGGGCGAGCGGGTATACCGCTACCTGACCGATCAAGGCATTGCACTTAGCAGCATTGTGGTTAGCGGCAAGCGCGCCAAGCGCATTTGCGCGCGCGGGGTGGGCTTTGGCAAGGGGCGCGCCACGCCGGATGCTTTGCGCGAGGCGATAGAAAACATCTGCGGCACGCCGCTTGCCGATCCTGTATTTGAAATTTCCAAGGACAGCACGGTCATGATGCTGTGCGCACGCGACCGCTTTTCGGTTTCACACGCAACGGGCGTGATCCCCGCGCCTGCCGAGGCGGCAAACGATCCCGACCGCCCCTCGGGTGACGCGCTTTGCTGCTTTGCGGGCAAAAGCTCGTATTTTTACGGCATCTTGACCGACGGCATGGGCAGCGGCAGACAAGCCGCCTTTTCCGCAGAAGTCTGCACGGTATTCCTGGAAAAAATGCTGTACGCGGGCAACAGCCCCGAAATATCCCTGCGCATGCTCAATAACTA
>JAGBXH010000165.1 GCA_017629395.1 Clostridia bacterium
CATTACCCCCTTTATCAAACCGACGCTTGCTCGTCGGCAGCAACCTCGACAGCAGCGTGTCTTGCAGCAAGCTCCTCATTCATCTGTGCCAGCGTCTTCTTATTGAGGTTGTAGACAACGCCCAGACCAATGACCTGCATAAGAGCAGCAAAGAGATACAGAGCTGCTACCAGATAGCGCATATTGAGCGCAACTGAGAACAACTGGTTACCCGCATTGATCTCGGAATATCCCAGCGCAACCATGATGACCAGTGCCATAGAGGGACCAATGCCCTGCGCAAGCTTACGGAAGAAGGAGTGCAGCGAGTAGACCGTACCCTCTTCTCTTACGCCGAATTTCCATTCGTTATAGTCGATCGCGTCACCCATCATAGACCAGGATACCGTGCTGTAAATACCGGTGCCCAGCGAGTTGATCAGCTGACATACGATATAGATGGCAATGCCCTTACCGTCGGGCGTGATGGGGGCGAGCAGCATGATCGCACAAGCAACGACCGAGCAGACAGCGCCAAGGACAGAAAGCTCCTTCTTGCCGTACTTTACAACAAGCTTTCTTGCAAGCGGGGTGAATGCAACGATCGGGATCATGGCAAACATGGTGACGATACCCGAAACGGCAACGTTCTTAAAGTAGGACTGGAACATAACCGTCACGGCGGTGCTTGCAGCCTGCATACCGATGAACATACCCATAGCGGCAAGCGTTGCGCCGACTGCGGGGCGGTTCTTTATAAAATTGCGCATCGCCTTGAGCACGTTGAACTTTTCCTGCTGCTCGCTGACAGACACGTTTTCATCCACGCGAACCGTGGTATTTCTGATCATAAACTGGAATGCGATAAAGCCTGCAACGCCCATGATCAGCGCGATCACAAAGACTCTTTGACCGAGAATGTTGTTGTTTTCATCATAGATCAGCATAGGCAGCAACACCATGGGAACCATGTTGCCGATCATAGAGCCGATCGAACGCCATGCGGACAGAGACGCTCTGTCTGCGGGGTTGTTGGAGATCAGAGAAAGCAGCGAGCCGTAAGGCACGTTTGCAATGGTGTAAAATGCATCCCACAGAATGTAGCCCGCGACGAAAACGATCGCCTTGATCAAGGGCTGTGCGTTTTGCACGAAGGGGATAAAGCAGAGTGCGCCTGCCACAAGCAGACCAAGAGAGCCGAACCAAATGTAGCTTAAGAACTTGCCTCTTTTGTAGGTATGCTTTTTATCATTGTCAATGATAGAACCGATCAGCGGGTCGTTGATCGCGTCCCAGATCTGCACTACAATCAAAAGTGCGGCATACAAAAGCGAGTCCATTCTCATAAACTGCGTCCAGAAAATGGCCATCGTTCCTTTGAGCGCGAAGCTCATGTTACAGCCGAAGTCGCCGGCAGCATACGCAAGACAGTCACGGATACTGAACGCGCGCTTGCCGTTTGCGTCCAGCTTGGGTTGTTTTTTCATAGCGGTTGCCTCTTTCTTTGTTTTATTTGAAGAATGCGGGGATAGATACGCTATTATTAAGTATAACGGATTTCGTCCTTTTTCCGTGAGTATTATTTTCATCTTCTTTTGTATTATTTTCATATTGTTTACGATATTTATATATTTTCTGTACAAAATTGATGGTATAATTGGTAATAGATTATATAATTTTATCCAACTAAAGTGAGGTGAGTGGCGTGCCGCAGGTTGACGGACTGATGCTTTTATGCAATACCTTTGCCAAAAGCCGCGTAAAGACGCGCATGGTTGATGAGCAAACGCTTTACGACGAGATCGCGCAATACAGCCGCGAGCTTGGCGCCCAGCACGTTCCCGCGATACCCTTGCCCGTACTTGGCATACGCTATCGCTATACCTGCGCGCTCGGGCTGTGCTACACTTACCTGCGCCTGATTGATGAAAGCGACGCACCAATCCTTTTGGTCGGTCCATATTTGCCAACGCACCCAAGCAAACAGCAAGCCCTGGAGCTTGGCGAGCGCATCGGTGCCCCGCTCACCGCGCAGCAACAGCTGGAGGAGCTGCTGTGGGCACTTCCCGTATTGGAGGGCTCAAACGCGCTGCTGACCTTGCTGGATACCTTTTATGAACATGC
>JAGBXH010000166.1 GCA_017629395.1 Clostridia bacterium
ATCTTGCATCAGCGCAATGGATCCCGCAGCAGCAGTTGCATTCCTTTATAACGACGAGATCACGCAAAATAAGTCCCGTGCCGAGGTTGAAGCAGAGTATAAGGCAACCAAGGCAAGCGCGCAGGCTGCGGCAGAGAAGGGAGATATCGACGATATCGTACCCGCAGAAGAGCTTCGCGCACGCATCTGTGCAGCCCTCTATATGCTGAGCTCCAAAGCGGACGGCACGCTTTCCCGCCGTCACGCAAATCTGCCTCTCTGATACAGGAGGAAGATATGAATAAGAAACATTTGACAAGGCTTTTGGCTCTTGTTTCGATGCTTGCGCTGTTGCTTGGCGTGTGTGTGCTTGGCGTTTTTGCAGCTAACGAAACAGAGACTGCCGAGGCACAAACCACGGTGACCGAAGCTGCCGTCGAGGGCAAAAACCCCACGGCAGAAGAGCTTGGCGGCTTTTTCTCGGCAGAGCGCATCAAGTACGCTGTGTCTGTTACGGTGCTTGGAATGGTTATGGTGTTTGCCGTGCTGAGCATTCTTTGGGGCATCGTTTCCTTGATGAAGGTCTTTTTGCATGATATTCCCGCCAAAAAGGCTGCAAAGCAGGCAGCACTTGCCAAGGCAGTCGAGGTGGCGGCAGCTCCCGTGGAGGAGAGTGCTGTGATTGCCGCTTCCGAAGAGGATGAGGGCGAGATCGTGGCAGCCATTACCGCTGCTATTGCGGCTATGCTGCAAAGCGAGGAATATAAGGGTCAATTTGAAAGCGGATTTCGCGTCGTGTCCTTTACGCGTAAGGGCGGCGCTTGGAACAAACAAAACTGAGAAAGGGTTTGGTACATCATAATGAAAAGATTTACAGTTACCGTAAACGGAACGGCATATGACGTCGTAGTAGAAGAAGTCAGCGAGGGCGCAGCTCCTGCTCCCGCAGCAGCACCCAAGGCAGCCCCCGCACCCAAGGCAGCACCTAAGGCAGCTCCCAAGGCAAGCGGCGCACAGGGCAGCGTACAGATCAAGGCTCCCATGCCCGGTAATATTCTCAAGGTTAACGTCAAGGCAGGCGAAAAGGTTGCCAAGGGCGCAGTTGTTGCCGTACTTGAGGCAATGAAGATGGAAAATGAGATCTTCGCACCCCAGGATGGCATGATTGCATCGGTTGAGGTTGCACAGGGAACTGCCGTAACTGCCGATCAGGTCCTCATCACCATGAACTAAGCCCGAAAGGAAACGTATTATGCTTGACAGTTTGTTAGAATTTCTGACAGGCACGGGTATCTGGAAGCTGTTTTTCAATCAAGGAGACGGCTTTGCGTTTGCAGGCGGGTCGTGGGCGATCAATCCCGATTGCTGGCAAACCGTAGTCATGCTGCTGATCTCCTTTGTGCTCATCTATCTTGCTATTGGCAAAAAGTTTGAGCCGTTGCTCCTGTTGCCCATTGCCATTGGTATGTTGCTGACCAACCTGCCCGGTGCGGGAATGTTCCATTTGGATTTGTTTGTTCCGCCCGAGAATGTTGTAGAAGCGTTAGAGTCGATTATGGAGCAAAAGACGCTTTATGCTACCGTTGAAGTTGGTGGTATCTTTGGCTTTTTCCAAAAGGTTCTGGAAGAAAATGCATTTGAAATATTGACCGATGGGTGGATATCAAAAGAAGCTCTGTTGGCATTTGAAGCAAGCGGCTTTGCGGAGAAAGAGTTTGAGGAACTTGTGAAAGCAATCAACACCGTGGACTATGGTACGGTATTGCAGAAAGGCGGTTTGCTTGACCTGCTCTACCTTGGCGTAAAGCTTGGTATTTACCCCTGTCTGATCTTTATCGGCATCGGCGCGATGACCGATTTCACTCCTTTGATCGCAAATCCCAAGAGCTTGCTGATCGGTGCGGGCGCGCAGCTTGGCGTGTTCGTTGCCTTTGCGGCTGCATTGCTTTCCGGTTCGTTCATCCTTGAAGAGGCTGCATCTATCGGTATTATCGGTGGTGCGGACGGCCCTACTGCGATCCTTGTCACCAAAACGCTTGCTCCTACGTTGCTTGGCGCGATCGCCATCGCGGCGTACAGCTATATGGCACTTATCCCTCTCATCCAGCCTCCCTTTATGCGTCTTTTGACTACCAAAAAGGAGCGCGAGATCAAAATGACCAATCTGCGTCAGGTTTCCAAGCTGGAAAAGCTGCTGTTTCCCATTTTGGTAACGGTGGTTGTCGGATTGATTATTCCCGATGCGTTGACGTTGATCGGCTGCTTGATGTTCGGTAACCTGCTCAACGTATGCGGTGTAACCGAGCGTCTTTCCAAGACGGTGCAGAACGAGCTGATGAATATCGTGACGGTATTCCTTGGCATCAGCGTAGGTGCTACGGCAAGTGCTGCAAACTTTTTGCGCTTTGAAACGCTGCTGATCATCTTCTGCGGTCTGGTTGCATTCTGCATTTCCACGGTTGGCGGCTTATTGACCGCAAAGATCATGAACTGGATCACGGGCGGCAAGATCAACCCGCTCATCGGCTCTGCGGGCGTTTCCGCCGTGCCTATGGCAGCGCGCGTTTCTCAGATCGAGGGTCAGAAGGCGGATCCCTCCAACTTCCTCTTGATGCACGCCATGGGCCCCAACGTAGCGGGCGTTATCGGCTCCGCAGTCGCGGCAGGCGTATTCCTGTCCATGTTTGCTTAAGAAAGGTAATTGACATATGGCACAACTCAAAATTACAGAAACCGTATTGCGTGACTCTCACCAGTCACTCATTGCGACGAGAATGACTACCGAGGAAATGCTTCCTATCTTAGAGGAAATGGATAAGGTCGGCTACCACTCCCTGGAGGCGTGGGGCGGCGCGACCTTTGACTCCTGCATGCGTTTTCTCAATGAAGATCCCTGGGAAAGACTGCGCACTATCCGTGCACACGTCAAGAATACAAAGCTGCAAATGCTGTTCCGCGGTCAGAACATTCTGGGCTATCGCCACTATTCCGACGACGTGGTTGCATATTTCGTGCAGAAGTGCATTGCCAACGGTATTGATATCATTCGTATCTTTGACGCACTCAACGATCCCCGCAACTTGAAGACTGCCATTGATGCAACCAAGCGCGAGGGCGGTCACGTGCAGGCAGCGTTCAGCTATACCACCGGACCTGTATATACCATGGAGTACTACGCAAAGTACGCCAAGCAGCTTGAGGAAATGGGCGCGGACTCCATCTGCATCAAGGATATGGCAGGTCTGCTCAAGCCTTACGATGCTTACGAGCTTGTCAAGACGCTCAAGGCAAGCACGACCTTGCCCGTACAGCTGCACACCCACTATACCGCGGGTCTTGCTTCCATGACGCTGCTCAAGGCGGCAGAGGCAGGCGTGGACGTTGTGGATACCGCCATTTCGCCTATGGCAATGGGTACCTCCCAGCCTCCCACGGAAACCTTTGTGGCAGCCGTGCAGGGAACACCCTATGATACGGGTCTTGATCTGAATCAGCTCAACAAGGTGTCCAAGCACTTTGCGCCTTTGCGTGAAAAGTATCTGGCATCGGGTCAGCTTAACCCCAAGGCACTGGCAGTTGACGTCAATGCGCTGCTGTATCAGGTACCCGGCGGCATGCTTTCCAACCTGATGAAGCAGCTTGCCGATGCAGGCAGATCCCACCAGCTGACCGAGGTGCTTGAGGAAGTACCGCGCGTCCGCGCTGACGTCGGTTATCCTCCTTTGGTTACGCCCTCCTCGCAGATCGTGGGTACGCAGGCTGTGTACAACGTGATCATGGGCGAGAGATATAAGACGGTTACCAAGGAATTCAAGGATATTGTGCTTGGCAAGTACGGCAAGACCCCCATGGAGATCGACGATGCGTTTGCAAAGAGCATTGTAGGTGACGCGCAGCGCATTACCTACAGACCTGCAGACGATCTTGCTCCCGAGCTGGAGGCAATTCGTGCGCGTATTCCCGCAGGCTTGGTTGAGCAGGACGAGGACGTTTTGTCCTACGCGCTGTTCGAGCAGATCGCACTCAAGTTCTTTGAATACAGAAAGAATCAGAAGTACGGCGTGGACGCAAACGCCGATAAGGCAAACGGTATTCACACCGTATAAATTCAGATAAAGGGCAGAGAAGCATTTCTGCCCTTTGTTTTATGCAAATTCGTATGCAGTGCGTCTGATTTTTCCAAAAATAAATGTTGCATTATTTTGAGTGATGTGATATAATATAATTATCTGTAAGTAAAGGACGTTTATTATGAAGCTGATCGCATTTCCCGAATGTGGAAAAATCGTTAATACACACGGCGTCATGGGCGCTGTTAAAATAGAAAGCTGGTGCAACTCTCCTGCAGTGCTTGCAAAATTGAAGCGCGTCTACCTGCCCACCAAGCAGGGCATGAAGGAGCTCAAGATCAACCGCGCATCTGTGTTCAAGCAGTTCGTCATTGCCGAGCTGGAGGGCATTACTACCGTGGAAGAGGCAAACGCGCTGCGCGGTAAGGTGCTTCACGCGGCAAGAGAGGATTTGAAAATCCCCAAGGGCGAGTATCTGATCGCAGAGCTGATCGGACTGGATCTTGTAGACGTGGCAACGGGCAAGGTGTACGGACAGCTGACCGAGGTGCTTGATCAAGGACCTGCGGATATTTACGTCGTCAATACCCCGAGCGGCGAGCGTATGATGCCGGCTGTACCTGAATTTGTCAAAGGCATCGACGAGGAGCGCGGCATTCTTGTCGCCCCCATCGGCGGTATGCTGGAGGATTGAGATATTTATGAGATTTGATATTATGACGCTGTTTCCCGAGCTGGTGGATCATGTGTTGAGCGAGAGTATTATCGGGCGCGCACAAAAGAGCGGTGCGATCGAGATACATACCCACCAGATCAGGGATTATTCCGAGGATAAGCACCGCCGCGTGGACGATACGCCCTACGGTGGCGGGAAGGGCATGCTGATGGCAGCACCGCCTGTTTACAACTGCTTCCAAGGCGTGCTCCATAAGCAGGCAGAGGCGGGCTTTACCGGCACGCGCCGTGTTATCTATATGTCGCCCGCAGGCAAGGTGTTGACGCAGAAAAAAGCCGAGGAGCTGGCGCAGTATGATAATCTTGTGCTGCTTTGCGGACATTACGAGGGGATCGATTGCCGTGTGATCAACGAAATTGTGGACGAGGAGCTTTCCATCGGCGATTACGTGCTCACGGGCGGGGAAATTCCCGCGTGCATCGTGGTGGATTGCGTTGCGCGCCTTTGCGAGGGCGTGCTTGCCGATCCCGAATGCTATGAAAAGGAAAGCATTTCCTCGGGGCTGCTTGAATATCCTCAATACACAAGACCATATGAATGGCACGGTGTAAAGGTGCCCGACGTGCTGATCTCCGGTCATCATGCCAATATAGATGCCTGGAGATTGCAGCAGGCAACAGAAAAGACGGAAAAGCAAAGACCGGATCTCTTACATAAATACGATTGAAGGGAGGGAGCGAATTGATCGATCAAAAAAGTGCGCCTAAAAAGCAAAAGGTTGGCTCACTGTTTTTTCATTTGTTCAACCGACTGTCACTTTGGCTGTATAATCTGCTGATTGGTTGCTTCCTTGGACGAGTACTGACTTGTTACGACGTCTTGGAGCAAAGGTGGAACGACATATGCACGCGTATCTTCGGTGCTCCCGGTGTGAGGTTGCGCCCAAGACTGCATAAGCTTCGCTTGCGGCTTGCGCATTTGATCGAGCATAGCTTGATTTTGCGCTTTTTGGATCATGTTGTCAGATTTTTTATCAATTGTCCTTTGAACGTATACGGCATATTCTTTTTCATGTACGGTGCCGTCGGTGCTGTCGTGTATTTTATCGCGGAACGTCTTTCCGTTAATTACGCGGGACATTTTGGCTGGGGCATTGCAGGCATTATTATTGCCTTTTCTGCGATGCCGCTGCTGTTCACGGGCAAATCCTTGTATCATGCAGCATTCGGAAGCCGTATTATAGGAAAGCTGCTGCGGTCGTATCTCGGACTTGAAAAGTCCTTAAAGACCAGGGATAAGGAGCGCGGAAGCACAATGCTTTTGTATGCGGGATTGCTTTTGGGCGTAATGACGGGTGCATTGACCTTTTTCGTACACCCCGCAACCGTCCCGATCCTGACACTGCTGACGGCATTGGCAGTCATCGTTCTGTATATTCCCGAGAGCGGCGTATTGATTGCCGCAGGAAGCATTTGCCTTTGGTGGTGTACGGGCTTTCCCGTGCTCTGTGCAATTGCCATTGCGCTGGTCACGCTGTTTTCCTACGTGTGTAAAATGATTCGCGGCAAACGCGTGATGCACGTGCACCTGATTGATTTTGTTGTCCTGCTTCTTGCAGCTGTCTTTGTATTGCAAGGCATGCTCAGCGGAGGTGGTTTGCTCAGTCTGCTTTACGGTTTGGGCTATGCGGCGTTGATCGCAATGTATTTTCCAACGGTCAATCTCATGCGCTCTCGCGAATGGCTTGAACGTTGCTATTCGCTCTTGGCATTTTCGGGTGCGGTGCTGGCAATTCTCAGCATATTGCCCATGTCCCTGATCCTGAATTTCCTGGATATGACGTTTGTGCGCGTTGACGTGACCATGTTCGCGCAGCTTTCTGCAAGATACCAAGCATATTTCTCTCAGGGAAGCATGTTCAGCGGTATGATGATCCTGCTTTTGCCGATCCTGCTTTGTAAGCTTGTCATCAGAAAATCCATTACGGGCTTTTTCTGGAGAGGACTTTGTGTGCTTGCTGCATGCGCATCGTTGCTGATCTCTATGCAGCTTGGCGCATGGGTGGGCTTGGCGGTCATGCTTTTGCTGTTTTTCTTTACGTACAGTTATCGCTCCCTGAGCAGGGCAATGCTGCTTGCATTCCCCGTGACCTGCGCTGCAGTCTGGCATAAGGAGCTGAACGGACTTTTCGGCATCCATAAATTCGAGCTTGTGCAGGCAGCGCTTGATATGGCGGTCGTCTATGCAGACAGTAAGCCTTACAGGCGCGCAATTGCCTCCGGTGTGCTGGCTATGTCCAAGGAGCATTTGCTTGGCGTCGGATTTGGTGACGCTGCTTTGCACCGAGTGCTTGCATACTATGCGGTGCCCGGTATGGAAAACGTGACAAACGTACAGAACACGTATCTTCAGCTGCTGGCGGAAAGCGGCTATCTTGGCTTGATTCTGCTGGTTGCTGTATTGCTTGTGTTTGTCCTTTGCGTGCTGACTTATCTGCGTTGGGGAGAAAACGCAACAACAAAGGTGCGCGTTTCTGCAGGCTTTGCCGGAATTATGGGCGTGTTGGCACTTGGTGCTTTTTGCAATTTGATGAACAACGCAAGCTTGTTTTTCCTGTTTTGGCTTGTAATTGGAGCAACCGTTGCAGGATTGCTGACACAGTATGAAGCTCACGCACGTGCGGTGCAATCGCATGCGGGTAGCGTGGATCGTACGGATATTGCGTTCCGTACGAAGTAAGAAGGGAGAGGATTCCATGTCTGAACATAAGAAAAATCAAATCTCCGGGGATGATCAGAAGGCGTCCAGCATTGTGCAGGATACTTCCAATGTCCCTGTTAACGAGGGAAAGAAAAAGGTGCACAAGGCACCCAAAATCAAAAAGGCGCGCAAGAAGGGAATGCCTATTGCCGTGGATATTTTGATCGTTGTGGTCATCCTTGCTGCAATTGTCGGTGCGGTCTTTGGGATCAATGCGCTGGGTGAGTATTTTTCTACGCGCTATGCGCAAAGAGAGATCACGTATACCTGTCTTGTCGAAAGCGTAGACGCTGTTCTTGCATACGCTGCGGACGGCAAATGCGTCGTGCAGCCCGGAACTGAGGTATTTGTTGTGCAGGATATGCAAAGTGCGCCTGTGGGAGAGGTCCTTTCCGTTTCTACCGAGGACAATGCCGACGGAACGGTTGACATCAGTGTCGTTGTTCGCACGGTTGCTGATTATAATTATACGCTCGGCTATTTTGCAGATCAAACCAAGATCGCTGTCGGTAAGACTTACAACTTCCGATTCAGCGGACTTGTCAGCGATGCAGTGATCGTTGAGCTGCAGATCACGGAAAAGGAGTCTTGATATGAATAAAGCGGAGAAGAATAAGAATTTGTTTTCCTCGGGCGGCGTATTTGTAGATATTTTTATCGGCTTTCTGATTGCTGCCTGCATTGCAGGAGTTGTGTATCGTTGCTTTATTTACGATCCTCATGCGCGTGACGAGGCGGGAGAATCGTATATGGTATTCTTCGAGGTGGAAAACGCGCAGCAGAGCTTTGCAAGCTATTTGCAAAGCGGTGATCACGTTTATGACGAGAGCACGGGTCTGCGACTTGGCGCACTGGCGACGCACGCGCAGCATTCCGAAAACAGTGCTGTATCCGTGGTACAAAATACTGAGAACGTCCAAAATCCCTTGTCAGTCATTGGAGTATTCCGGTCTGTGCCGGGGCAGGTAGAGCAGGGAACGCTGATCATCGGCGGTTCGTATATGCTTACACCCGGACAAACGGTCAATATTTATACGGATACCGTATCGTTGGAAGTTCGTATTTTGCAGATCGTTGAGCAGTCGGAAGAGTAAGACGACCGCGGGATTTTAGCGAAGTAAAGTCATATTTTACAATTTGTGCAATATGACGAAAAAATACCGATGCACTTGTCAAATTTTCCTATAGAATGACGCTTGATTTTGACACGCGCTTTTGTTATACTTATGGTAGTGAAACTGTGCGTAATTACTATATATTACTATCAAAGAAACGGGAGAAATATATGAAGTCTTGTCAAGTTGTTATCACCAATGCGAGCGGTTTGCATGCCAGACCCGCTACCTTCTTCATTCAGAAGGCGAACAGCTACAGATGCTCGATCTGGATCGAGAAGGAAGAGCGCAAGGTCAATGCAAAGAGCCTTTTGGGCGTTTTGTCCTTGGGGATTGCCAAGGGCATGTCTGTTACGCTGACTGCGGACGGGCAGGATGAAGAGCTTGCACTGCAGGGCTTGCAGGCACTCATCAATTCCGGCTTTGCCGAATAAGGCTGACGGCTTGTATAAAACGGTGTGAGGGAACATGAGGTAAGTGTTCGCACACCGTTTTATTTTTCGTGAAGGGAGGAATTTTTGTGTCTTTGGACCGATTGCAGCAGCTGCTTGAAAAAGCCAATTCGCTGCCCTTGACTCCGGGTGTATATATTATGAAGGACGCTGCCGGCAAGGTAATTTACGTGGGTAAATCGCGTAAGCTCAAAAATCGCGTATCACAGTACTTTCAGAACAGTGAAAAAAACGCGAAAACGGCACGTATGGTAGACCGAGTTCACGCGTTTGATTATATTCTTTGTGAGACCGAGATTGAAGCGCTCTCCCTTGAAAATACGCTGATCAAGCAGTATACTCCCAAATACAATATTCGCCTTAAGGATGCAAAATCCTACCCCTATATCAAAATTACCGGCGAGCAGTACCCGCGTCTGGTCATGACGCGCAAGCGAGAAGCTGATAAAGGCAAATATTTCGGGCCTTATTCGGGGACTTCCACCGTGTATGCGGTGATAGGCTCCTTACAAAAAGCCTTGCAGCTACCAAATTGCAAGCGCAAATTTCCCGAGCAGATCGGCAAGGAGCGGCCTTGCCTGTATTATCAGATCAAGCAATGCTGCGGCGTTTGTACCGGCAAGGTAAGTCCTGAGGAATATGCGGATAAGATCCATACCGCGGCAGAAATTTTACGCGGCAATACCGCATCCGAAAAGCGGAGATTGACCGAGCAGATGTACGCACTTGCCGAGCAGGAGCGATACGAGGCGGCTGCCGCTTGCCGCGATACCATTGCGGCGCTGGATCGCCTTTCGCAAAAGCAAAGTGTTGTGGGTGCGCCCGACGATGATTACGACGTATTCGGTGTATACGACGACGGCGTCTTGTCTGCGCTCTCGGTATTCTTTGTGCGCAGCGGCGTTTGCACTGATAAGCAGGATTACTTGTTTGATAAAGAGAATATAACCGATACCGAGTCGCTGGTATCCTTTATTTGCGATCTGTACAGAGGCAGATCCGATATTCCCAAGCTGATTTTGATCTCGTTTTCTCCCGATGAGGACACCCGCGCCACAGCTGCCGAATTTCTTGGCAAGCTATCGGGGCGTAAGGTCGAGATCCGTACTCCGGAGAGGGGGACGCTGCGTGCCTTGTGTGAGACTGTGACAGCAAACGCACGTGAGGTGGCAGAGAAGAGTGCCACGCACCAGAGTAAGCAAGAGGGCGTATTGCTGCGACTTGCGCACCTGCTGGAGCTGGAAAGCTATCCTGCGCGTATTGAGGCATACGATATCTCCAACCTTGGCAAGGAGCACCTGACCGCAGGCATGATCGTGACTAAGGATGCAAATTTTGCCAAGCGCGATTACCGCACCTTCAAGATCAAATCGGTCGAGGGAACGGACGACTACGCCAGCATGCGTGAGGCACTCTCGCGGCGCTTTGCGCACCTTGCGGACGATCAGGGCAGTTTTTCGGAGTATCCCGATCTCATTCTTCTGGACGGTGGCAAGGGACACGTAGGTGTCGTGCGCGAGCTTGCGCGTGAGATGGGGATCGATATACCCATTTTCGGCATGGTCAAGGATGACTTTCATAAAACGCGCGCGCTTTGTACCGATCAGGAGGAGATCAGCATCGCCAAGGAAACCGCTGTATTTCAGTTTGTGTACGGTATACAGGAGGAAGTGCACCGTTATACCGTGGGAAGCATGAAAAAGGCGAAGGGCAAGAGCCTTGTCACCTCGTCGTTGACTCAAATTCAGGGCATCGGACCTGCCAAAGCTGCGGCACTCTTAAAAATGCCGGGCGGCTTGCAAGCCGTCAAGCGTGCGGACAAGGCACAGCTGATGGCGATCAAGGGCATTGGTGAAAAGGACGCCGACGCGATTATTGCATATTTCAAAGAAAAGAGATAGAAAACTATGATGAGAATTATTACGGGAAAAGCAAGAGGCTGTAAGCTGTATACCCTGGAGGGCACGGAGACCACGCGTCCCACCACCGAGCGAGTCAAGCAAGCCATCTTTTCCATGATCCAATTTGATATTGAGGGCAGAGACGTGTTGGATCTGTTCGGCGGCTCGGGTCAGATGGGACTGGAAGCGGTATCGCGCGGTGCGCGCCATGCCATCATTGTCGATAAATCCAAGCCTGCCGTGGACGTCATCTATAAGAACATGCTCAAGACCAAGCTCGCACCCGATTGCTTTGTGGTCAAGTCGGACTATGCCGATTTTCTCAAGAGCAGGCAGGGCAGAGAGCAGTACGATATCGTATTCCTGGATCCGCCCTATGCTTCCGACGCACTTTCCGAGTCGCTACTGCTGCTTTTGCGCTATGATCTTCTCAAGCCCGGTGCGCGCGTGGTTTGCGAGTCGGATAAGGAGAACATCTGGGGCAAGCATTTCGCGCTTTGCGACCGCTACCGCGTGGTAGGCAAAACGCATCACGCATCCTCGTACGTGACCATTCTTGAACCCGTGACGGAGACCGAGGCATGAGCCGCGCCATCATTCCCGGCAGCTTTGACCCCATGACGTTGGGACATAAGCAGGTTATCGCTGCCGCAGCCGAGATATTTGATGAGGTGGTCGTGCTGGTTATGCATAACGACATGACAAAGTACGTCAAGGACGCCAAGGTCAAGGAATACGCCTTTGATACAGACGCACGCGTGCACATCGCGCGTCTGACCTGTGCGGACATTCCGGGTGTGCGCGTGGAAACGCGCGGCGGACTTTTGATCGATGCCTTTGATGAATTTGAAGGCAGCGCCATCGTCAAGGGTATTCGTAATGAGCAGGATTTTGCCTATGAGCAGATTCATGCCGCTTGGAACCTTGCGCACAATCCCCGTGCACACACGCTGTATTTGCCCGCTGACCCCGCATACGCGCACGTCAGCTCCACCCTGGCAAGAGAACGACTTGCCAAAGGGGAGGATCTTTCC
>JAGBXH010000167.1 GCA_017629395.1 Clostridia bacterium
AGGGGCGACCATTGGTCGTCTCGGTCTGATCCCTTGGGATTGCCGCTCGGGGGAAATACGCAATATCTGTTTTGTGGGACGACCACCGGTCGCCCGTGTTTTTATTTTATCTGACAAAATTCGTAAAAACGCTCTTTTCCTTCTCGGGCAAACCAAACTGCTGCTTGCCAAGGTCAATGCTCTTGATCAAAAAAGACATGTTGTTTGCAAGGGTGCGCATGCTCTGCAACCCCTCTGCATCCTCAGCCGCCTGACCGGGCTTTGCACCGTGAATGCTGTTCCAATACTGACCGGACGCCACTGGCATACCCGAAATGGTGAAATACTTGTTGAGCTGGTCAAAGGTCGAGGAAAGACCGCCGCGTCTTGCCGCAACCACCGCAGCACCCACCTTCATGCGCTTGTCAAAGCGTGTACTGTAGAAAAGGCGATCGAGGAAAGCGGTCAGCGTGCCGTTTGCGCCCGCGTAATACACGGGGCTGCCCACCACCATGCCGTCGCATGCTTCAAATTTCGTTGCCACCTCGTTGACAATGTCGTCAATGGCGCACTTGGCGTTTTTGTAGCAGGTCTGGCAGGCAAGACAGCCGCGAATTGCCATGTTGCCCACGTGGATCCACTCGGTCTCGATCCCTTGCTCGGCAAACACCTTTTCCATCTCGCGCAAAGCCATTGCCGTGTTGCCGTTTGCATTGGGACTTCCGTTGATCAATAATACTTTCATATCTGCTCCTGTATCATGAATTTGTTGTCATTATTATACCGTAAGGAAAAGGATATGTCAAGAACAATTGTGAAACGGGGCGTCGAGGACGTCGCCTTTACAGGCGGAAGGCTGTGTGTCCTGTATTTATTGCAAATTCTCTTGATTTCCATCCGATTTTCTGCTATAATGAAAAAAACGACAAAAAAGGGGATTGGTATGCAAATTTACGACATTTCCCAAGAGGTATTTACCTGCGCGGTCTATCCGGGCGACCCCGCACCTGCGCGCGAGGTGCTTGCGTCCTTGGATGCGGGCGACGTGATCAATCTGACCGCCTTTTCCATGTGCGCCCACAACGGCACGCACGTGGATGCGCCTGCGCATTTTATAGCGGGTGGTAAAACCGTGGACGCGCTGCCGCTTGACGCCACGGTTGGCATGGCGTGCGTGATCTCTCACCGGGGCGATATCTCGGCAGAGCATGCAAAAGAAATGCTTTCCGTGGCAGGGAACTGCAAAAAGCTGCTGATCAAGGGCAACGCATCGCTGACGTTGGAAGCGGCACACGTGCTTGCAGATGCGGGCATCGACCTCTTTGGCAACGAATCGCAGACCGTAGGCCCCGAATCCGCGCCCATGGCGGTGCATCTTTGCCTGCTTGGCGCAGGTGTGGTGCTCTTGGAGGGCATCCGACTTGCAAACGTGCCCGACGGCAGGTATCTGCTTTGCGCAGCCCCCATCAACCTTGGTGGTGCGGAGGGCGCACCTTGCCGTGCCGTTTTGATTGATTTATCTAACTATTGATTTATCTAACTAAAGGAGATAGAAATTATGTCCGAATTTCGTGCAATGCTTG
>JAGBXH010000168.1 GCA_017629395.1 Clostridia bacterium
CGATCTTGTTTTTCTTGTCCTTCATATAGCAAACGCCACCGCCCCAGGAAAGGCGAACGCCCAGCACGTAGGAGTCGTTTTCAACGTAGTAGACGTCGTCAGCATATACCTCGTAAACCTCTGTCTTGACGTCACACAGAATAAAGGAGGTATTCTTTTCCTCGCAGGTTTCAAACGTAATGGATTTGAGATCACTTGCCTGCTTGCCGTCAAGATATCCGAGCGTGAGTGCGCAGAAGGTCTGTTTTCCTGCTTCCAGATAGAAGAGATCGTTCACCGTTTTGCCGTCCAAGGTGTACGTGACGGTACAATTCAGCGGTGCATCGGACACGTAGCAAAGCGTAAGACGGTTAAATTTGCCGGCAAAGGCAGTACCCAGATCCACAGTAAAGTCTGCATTGATGGTAAATGCACCGTTTGCATAGCCGCTGTAGCCGGTAGCCGCATAAGAAAGATTGGTTGCGGTAGTCACGTTTGCACGGGTTCCGTCCTCGGCAACCTGCACGGTCTTGTCAAAGTTGATCACGGGCTTGGATGCAACGCCCTGCTCCTGGACGGGAGGCTCAGGGGTGTCCGTGGTAACCTCTTCGGTGTCCGCCGTCGTATCCTCTGTGTCCGCATCCGTCTCCGGTGCTTGTGTCTGGGAAGATGCATCGGTCGTGTCAACAGTCGTTTGCTCTTGGTTGTTGCTGCTTGTATTACATGCTGCGAATTGAAGTGTCAGGATCATGCTGAGTGCCAACAATACAAGGGTAAGTAAGCGCTTGTTCTTCATGGATTTCATCCTTTCATATTGATACTGCCAATATTATACATCATTTTCTCCGTTTTGTCAACAACTTGTATGGCACAGCTGCAACCCAATTACACAAAAGAGGCTGCCTTGCGGCAGCCTCAAATGCTTTGAAAAGATTATTCAGTTAAGAATTAGTCCTTCTTCTTTGCTACGAAAGCAACGCCAACGATAGCAATCAGAGCAACTACAGGAGCAGCAACAACTGCGCCACAGCCCTTCTTAGCGGGAGCCTCGGTCTCAGCCTCGGTACCTGCGGGAGCCTCAGTAGCGGGAGCGTCGGTCTTAGCCTCGGTCTCGGGAGCCTCGGTGGTGGGAGCCTCGGTAGTGGGAGCCTCGGTAACCTCGCCGGCAGCGTAGCCCTTAGAGGTCAGCCAAGCCTCGGTGAATGCCTTAGCCTCTTCAGGAGAACGGAATGCACCGATGAATGCAACGTCGAAGTTGTTGTACTCTTCATTGCCGATGTCCTCAGCAGCGAAGTCAAAGCCAACACGGATAGAGTTGATTCTGCCTACCCAACCGTCTTCGTTGTAGTCGGAGAAGTCCATCAGACCCAGAGTCCAACCATCAGCGTAAGCGGTGTCCTCGATATCCCAGTTCTCGCTGTAGTTGTTCTCAGCGGAGAGGATGGGACCTGCGCAGTAGTAAACGTTACCGGAGTTAGCCCAGCAGTTTCTGGTCAGAACTGCGATGTAGGGGAAGTGAGATGCTTCGTAGGAAACCTCGGACTTGATACCGAAGGAAATGTAGGGAGAAGCGGTCTGCATTACGATGTGAACGGAACCGTCATCGTTGATGGTGTACTCACCGCCTGACAGAGAGATCTTTCTGAAATCTCTGTAGGTGGAATCCCACAGAACTGCAGGCATGTTAGCCTCGATAGTTGCGGAATCAGCGATGGGAGCCTTTGCACGCAGGTCCTCTTCAGGATCAGCGGAGTCATCACCTACGGGGAGGTCGCCCTGCCACTCGGTAATAGCGAGAGAGATCTTGGTGTCCTTAACACCGGTCTGGGACATCAGACCAACGTATGCGCCTTCAGCAAATACTTCATCGAACAGGGTGTTCAGGTATGCGTCAGCTGCGAACCAGTGATCGTTTACTGCGAACTCATAGCCTGCTTCGGTGTACTTAACGGTGAAGGTGTACATTTCCTGCTCGTTGTCGTTCATGGGAACATCAACCTGAGGGAATGCTACGGGAAGCTGAGAGAAGTTCTTGCCGCCCTTGTCTACGTAGAAGGGCTGAACCTGTGCGGAGCCTGCGCCGCTTCCGCGGATCAGGATGCAGAGACCCTCGCCGTAATCACAAGAACCGGGGGTGGAGATGGGCTGGCTGTTCAGAGTCAGCGCGATCCACTGGTCCTTCATCTCGCCACCGTCGTAAGCGTACTCAAGAACGGTGAACTTGAGGTTAACGGAGTTACCCTGACCGTCGTTGTTAGCCTTCAGGTCCAGAGGATTTCTGGTGTGAGCCTGAACGAAGGGGGTGTTGTCAGCTGCGTATTCGGGGGGATCCATCACGAAACCGATAGCGGGATCGTAGTGGTAACCGGGAGCGGGGCAGAAGCTGCCTTCGTCCTCGTAGTCAGAACCACTTCTGGAGGTTACCCAGTCGCCTTCGAGAGCTGCGGAAGTGGAAACAACCATAGCAGCTGCCAGGGACAGAACCAGAAGAGACGCCAACAGGATAGAAAGGAATCTTTTCATGTCGATTTTCTCCTTTAGAAAAAATTTTTAGTCGCATTTTTTGCGCTTATATATTATAGCACAAATCCCAAAATTCGTAAATAGTCAGAATAACCAAAAAGATCGAAAAAATACTGGTAGAGTGTTACAAAACCCTTCACGAAGCTATCACTTACAGCAGCATTTCATAGTAATAAATGGGCAAAGCGCTCCATCCGTGGCAAAGGCTTGCCGCATGACCGAAGTCGGAAAGGCCGATGATGGTTTCCCAAAACGTCGTAGCGCCGTTACGCAGCATATGCAGGTAGTCGTGGTCAATTTCATCAATAATAATAGGTGCGTATACTTCCCTGTCAATGGAAAGCAAAGCGTCGAAACGGAAGGAATTCATGCTCAACGTGTTGGGATATACGGTATATCCGCAGTTATTCTTGCCGTTTGTGGACAAAATACGCAGGATGTTGGTCAAATCAAGCCCATCAGCTGCACCGCAAAGCAAGCAAAGCGAATTTGTCAGCACACTGTATTCTCCGCGGCAGCGGTTATCAAAGGACTCAAACAGCTTAGTTTCGGGATTGTAGAATTCACGGGCAATTGCGCGGTTGACGCCTTCGGAAATGCACAGATACTGATCTGCTACCTCATTCTTACCGAGCGCTTGGCAGATTTTAGCCATGTGCTGCAGGGCAAGTGAGAAGAACGCATTGATAGGCGCTTCAAAGCAGCGCACCTTTTCAAAGAAGTGACCGTTCATGCCGGGAGACCACTCATAGAAATTCCAGTAGCCGCCTTCCCCATAGAAGTTTTCAATCAGCCCGTTATCCTGCAGCTTTGCGATAAAGGTATGGATAATGGTGTCCAATACAGGATAGCACTCCTCTGCCAGTGTGATATCTCCCGTGTGTCTGATATATTCTTCCATTTGGATAAAATATACCGTGGAAAATGACGGGATGGGGAAATCAAGTCCGGAAGGATAACAAATAGAAAGAATGCCGTCGGGACGCAGCCCCTTGGAGATCAGCTTAAGGTTGGCACGAGGAAACTCTGTCTCGCCAAACGCATAATAGCCGCACAGCATCTGATTTCGGGAATCCATGCAGTAGAGTGCCTGCTCACGCCACGGGCAATCCTCGTAGTGCTCGTGCATGCATTGCAGCAGCGTATTGGTGCAAACGTCGTAAATGGTTTGCTGCAAGAGATTTCCCTTTTCAAATTTCTTGGCTGTGACGGGATACAGCGTGGGGCGCAGACCCGCGTAATGCACGGTAAACTCGGTGGCGTTGACAAAGAACTGCACGTATCTGCAACCAAAGCGGCGGAAAGTATGCAGATATTGATTTCTTCCCTGCTTTGCGCGGTAATCGCAGGAAAATCCGCGCACGGACGTACGGCATCTGCCATCAGCCAGGTGTTCGCCGTAGCCGATCTCGATCTGACAGTCGTGCGGCACTTCGATATCAAAATCAAGGAAGCCTGCCCATTCCTGCCCAAG
>JAGBXH010000169.1 GCA_017629395.1 Clostridia bacterium
ATACTTGATCATCATGGTTGCGTCAGCCATGTGCACAACCTCGCCAAGCTGCGGCTCGATCTCAAACTGACCGGATGCAGCAACCTCGGGGTGATGATAGTTGATCTCAATGCCCGCGTCCAGCATGTGCAGGCACATTTCGCTTCTTGCTTCATAAGCGCGGTCAAAGGGCTTGGCAATATGGTAAGCCTTTTGCTTGGGGACGATGACACCGTGCCCCTGGCTGTCGCTGTTCCAGTAGGATTGCTCAGCATCCACGTGTGCACCGATATAGTTGGGGGAGACCTCCCAGCCCACGTTGTCAAACAGATAGAATTCAAATTCGGGCAGGATCTTCATGGTATCTGCAATGCCGCATTCGCGCATATGCGCCACGGCAGCCTTGATAATGTTTCTGGGGTACTGGGCAAGAGGCTTGTTTTCGGGAGAGGCAATGATCATAGCGTCGCCCGTCATAGTCAGCGTGGGAATGTCGCAGAAGGGATCGATCTGCGCGGTGTCGGGATCGGGAATAAACACCATGTCGCTCTTTTCCACCACGGCGTAGCCGTAGTTGGAGGCGTCAAAGCCGATGCCGCTTTTCATGGTGTCCTCGGTAAAGTTCTGTGCGGGAATGGTGACGTGGCGATACTGACCGTGAATGTCCACCATTTTGAAGTCTACCATCTTGATGCCGTTTTCACGGATCATGCTCATAATATCCTGTACGCTTTTTGCCATTTCTCATGCTCCTTTATTTTGGTATATTAAAGTATATATAACCATTATACCATAATTTCACGTGCAGTCAATAAAAACCGTGAAATTTTTAACCGTTTCTCTTGACAAAACTACATTTTTCGACTATAATTGGATAAGCAACTAAAGTTGATTATTTTTGCATAAAATAGTATGGTACAAAAGAAAGGAGCCGGTATGGATCTGCGCATAGTAAAGACCAAAAATCAGATCAAGCAGGCGTTTTTGTCGCTGCGTAAAAAGTATTCGCTTGAAAAGATCAAGGTCAAGGATATCTGTGAGCTGGCAATGATCAATAAGACCACGTTTTACAAGCATTACGTGGATTCCTTTGCACTTGCCGACGAGGTTGAGGAGAGCTGCATGGAAAAGCTGATGAACGCTTTTGCCGAAAAGAGGAGCTTGTTTGATTCTCCCAAGGCATACGTGCAGGGCTTGCTTGCAGCAACAGAAAAATATGCAGAGGAGCTGCGCACGGTTTATAAGGGCAGAAGGGACGCCTTTGTTGCCAAGCTGGAACAAAAGCTGATGCAGGCGTGCGAGAGCGGTGAGAACAGCGAGCGGCGCATGGCTGCTACGTTTATGATCAGCGGTACGGCAAGCGTGCTGGGGCAATGGCTGTTCGGTGAGGAGGGCAAACGCCCCGATCTGACTGCCGTAGCGGCGTATATTGAGCGCATGACGGGAAATCTGCTTCCCGCAACCAATTAAAGGACGGAGATTTATGGAAACGATAAGAATTGACGGCAGCGTCATTCGTACGCTGCTGAGTGGTAGCGTGTGCGGTCTGCGTGCACGCATGGAAGAGATCAACGATCTCAACGTTTTTCCCGTGCCGGACGGTGATACCGGTACGAATATGACCAAAACGCTGGAGGGCGGTCTTGCAAGACTTGCGGAGCAGGGAACGCTGGGCGAGCAGATGAGCGCATTTGCCAAGGGCTGTGTGCTGGGTGCACGCGGCAATTCGGGCGTAATCCTCTCGCAGTATATGGCGGGTGTTTCGTCTGCCGTTGCCGATCGTGAGAGCGTGAGTGCATACGAGCTGGCACAGGCGTTGAACGCGGGTGTGCATCGCGCGTACGCAGCCGTGGCAAATCCCGTAGAGGGCACGATCCTGACCGTGTTCCGCGAAAGCTCGGCGCACGCAGCGCAAAGTGCAAGCGAGGATATCACCGCACAGCAGCTTTTGGAAACCTTGATCGAAAGCGCAAAGGTCGCGCTTGCCAAGACAAAGGAAATGCTTCCCGTGCTTGCGCAGGCGGACGTGGTGGATAGCGGGGGCGCAGGATATCTTGCTATGCTTGTCGGCATGTACGACGCGCTGACGGGCAAGGTCACGGATCTTGGCAGCTATGAGAGCGTGCAGAGCGCAAAGCCCGCAGTCAATTACGATCTCTTTGGCACGGACAGCGTGCTGGAATGGGGCTATTGCACCGAGACTTTAGTCAGATTGCAGAGAGCCAAGGGTGACCCCGAGGCATTTGACGTGGATGCGTTCAAGGCAGCACTGGAGGCTAAGGATTGCAATTCCATCGTCGCCCTGCGCGACTTTGACGTGCTTAAGGTACACGCACATACTATGACCCCCGCTGACGTACTGACGCTTTGTCAGCAGTTCGGTGAGTTTTTGGAGGTCAAGATCGAGAACATGAGTCTGCAGCACTCCGAAAAAACGGTGGCGCAAGAGAAAAAGAAAAAGGTACACAAGCGCTACGGTGTGATCGCCGTGGCAAGCGGTGAGGGCATGCACGCGCTGTTCTCGGAGCTTGGCGCGGATGTCATCATCGATGGCGGACAGACCGCCAACCCCAGTGCCGAGGATTTTGTGGACGCGATCGGACAGCTTGACTGCGATCACGTGCTGCTGCTGCCCAATAACGGCAACATCCTTCTGACCGCGCAGCAGGCTGCAACGCTCTGCCGGGAGATCGACGTGCGCGTCGTGCCCACCAAGTCCTTCCCGCAGGGATACAGCGCGCTTGCCGTGTTCAATTCCGAGCTGGAGGATGCTGACGAGCAGGTAGAGTACATGACCGAGGCGAAAAATGCCGTAGTGTCGGGTGAGATCACCTTTGCTATCCGTGATACCGTGATCGGTGACGTCGCGGTCAAGAAGGGCGAGGCAATCGGCATTCTGGACGGTAAGCTGGTGTGCTCCTTGGCTGACGAGCAGGACGCTATGTGCGCAATGCTTGCCGAGATCGAGGATATTGAGGATAGAGAAATTCTTTCGCTGTTTGTCGGTGCGGACGTTACCGAGGACGAGAGAGCGGCAATGACCGAGGCGATTGAGCAGGCGTACGAGGATCTGACCGTGGAAGTATTTGTGGGCGGTCAGCAGGTATACCGTTACCTCGTCGCAGTAGAATAATAGGAGGAACATATGGCAACTTATAAGATCGCAATAGACACGTTGGGCAGTGATAAGGGACCCGAAACCATTGTGCAGGGGGCTTTGATGGCACTTGCAGAGAATCCCGAGCTGTCGGTCGCGCTGTTTGGTGACGAGCAGGTCATCCGCGCGTATCTTGCTACCGTGGAGCACGATGCAGACCGTATTGAGATCGTGCACGCGCCCGACGCCATTACCAATTACGATAACCCCATGGAGGCGATTTTCAAAAAGCCCGAGTCCTCCTAGGTCAAGGCGCTGCAGGCCCTTGCCGCGCGTGACGACCTGCTTGGCTTGATCAATGCAGGCAGTACGGGCGCGCTGATCGCGGGTGCTTTGCGCTACGTTCCCGCCAAGCCCTTGCGCAGACCTGCGCTTGCAGCCATTCTGCCCGCAGCAAAGGGCGGCTTTACCTGCCTTGTGGATACCGGTGCCAATATCGACTGTACCGCAGCTATGCTGGTGGACTTTGCGCACATGGGCTCGGATCTGATGCGTCAGTGCTACGGCATTGAAAATCCCCGCGTAGGTCTGCTTTCCAACGGTGCGGAGGAGACCAAGGGCAACAAGCTTGTCAAGGAAACGCACGCGCTGCTCAAGGCTGACGAAAAGCTTCATTTCGTAGGCAACATTGAGGGCACCAACGCGCTCTCCGGCGACTGTGACGTGCTGGTAGCGGACGGCTTTGCGGGTAATCAGGTGCTCAAGAACTCCGAGGGTATTGCCAAGCGCATTATCACCGATATCGTGGTGTACGCCAAGAAGACGCAGAATCAGGAGATCATGAAGCTGGTCG
>JAGBXH010000170.1 GCA_017629395.1 Clostridia bacterium
CTGCAGGATGCCGAGGAATGCGTCAACGACACCTGGCTGCGCACCTGGAATTCCATCCCGCCCGCACAGCCCACCTTGCTCAAAACCTACGTTGGCAAGATCACGCGCAATTTAGCCCTGGACAAATACAAGAGCTCGCACCGCGAAAAGCGCGGATGCGGTGAGTTGGCGGTTGCGTTTGACGAGATCAGCGAGATCACGGCATCCGACTATCGTGCAGACAATGCGTGGCGCGAGCAGGCGTTCGTGGAGCTGCTTAATCAATTTCTCTATTCCCTGCCCGAACGGCAGCGCAACATGTTCGTGCGCCGTTACTTTTACACCGACAGCGTGCCCGACATTGCAAAACGCTTCGGCACCTCGCAGGCGAACGTGCTCAAGATCCTTTCCAGAACCAGACAAAAGCTCAAGGAATACTTAGATAAGGAGTGGATCAACGTATGAGAGAAGATAAATTTTACGAATTGATGGGCGAGATTGATCCCGAGATCATTGCCGCAGCGGACAGTCCCGTTCCCTTTCGCCAAAAGCGCGGCTTCAAGATCGCGCTGATCGCTGCGGTGCTGGCGTTTGCCATGCTGCTGACTCCCGTGGCGGGCGCGTTTGCGTTGGCGGTGGGATATATTGCGACGCGCGACCACGTAAACGACGGCAGCGAGCCGCAAGACCCGACGCAGGGGGACGCACAGCAGGATTTCACGCCCGGCGGACTTGTGGGCGAGCTGCTTGGCGGCATCGATTGGGGTGCGCTCAAGGATACGGTAGGCGCGGACGGCAACGTGAATTGGAAGGATTTCTTTGCCGTGCTGCAGGGTAATCCCTCCGAAACAGTCGGCGCGAGCGGTCACGCATTCCAGGCGGTCAAGCTCGATGACGGCACCATGAAGATTACCAAATTTGTCAACAACGGCAACGAAACCATCGTTGAGATACCCGAAACCATTTCGGGTGCAAAGGTGACGGTGATTGGCGAGGGAGCGTTCAAAGACAATCCCAACATCACGCATGTCAGCATACCCGATACCGTAACAATCATTGAACAGGCAGCGTTCTTTAAATGCGAGAACCTTTTGACCGTGGATTTGGGCGAAGGCGTGCAAGAGATCGGTAAAGAGGCATTTCTGTATTGCTCGTCGCTGACTGCGATCAATCTGCCTGACACCTTGCACACGCTTGGCATGAACGCATTTGGCAAATGCAAAAGCCTTACAAAGATTGATCTTCCGGCAGGTCTTACTGGAATTCCCGCATATGCATTTTACGGCACGCCCCTGACCGAGATCAGCATCCCCGCTACGGTCATCTCAATCGGCGATTATGCCTTTGCAAACTGCACGGAGCTGAGCAAGGTCACATTTGACACCGCTGCTGTGGTACTCTCCTCTAATCCTACGCCCCGAGTTATGGGCGTGGAATATATCGGTGAGGGGGCTTTTGAGAACACCGCGATCTCCTCGATCACCTTCCCCTACACTCTAACCGACATCTACGACATTGATTTCAAGGGCTGCATGAACCTTGAACAGGTCATCTTTACGGGCAACGCGCCCACGGTGCACAAAGAGCCGAGTGCCGATAAAAGTGCACCCGACAATCAAAATGCACCTGACTATACCGTATACTACATGCTCAGTGCACAAGGATTCAGCAAACCCGAATGGCACGGATATGCGAGCCAGCTGATGGCATACCCGACCGAGCAATTCGTAAAGAATCGCTTCAAAAGAGAGCATTATACCGAGGTGCCCATGTACAACGTAGAGGTTTTGGGGCAGGTGGATCTGCCCTGGCAGGACGAGGTGACGGTGATCGACTCCTATAGCGAATATGAGGCGTTTGCACACGTGCTGACCTCGGCGCGTTACGACCGCGAGTACTTCGAGGACTTTGCCATTGTGCTGATTCACGTTCAGCAATGCTCTTCCGAGCAGGTGCTGGGGCATGCAGGCATCGGTGCGCAGCTTTACATCA
>JAGBXH010000171.1 GCA_017629395.1 Clostridia bacterium
CGAGGCAACCTCCTGCAAGACGCTCATGGATCTGAGCGCATTCAACGTATACGTTTCTTATTACGATTACAGCGGTATTCTGACCAACGCTGCAGGCAAGAATCTGCCTACCGCATACTATGATTACCTCTTGGAAAACCGCGTTTGCGCGTACAGCCTGCCCTTTGATAACGAGAACGGTACCTTCTCGGCAAACGGTATCATGGATTACGTCAATAACCCCAGAGTGGTTGCGTTCCAGCCCCTCGGCTGGTCCAAGGAGCTCAATGCCTCCAATGTATCCAATGCGTACAGCGTGCTGTCGCAGAACCCCGAATGGCTGGCAAAGGCGTATTTCTATCCCGTGGACGAGCCGCTCAACGTCGGCAGACTGGATGACATCAACAATTACGGCAAGCTGCTATCCGAGCACTTCCCGGGCTATAAGCTGATCACGCCCATGCACGTCAATTACAGTGTGCCCGGCGGCGACTTCTTCTCCTACGTGTCCGAATACGTCAACGTATGGTGCCCCAAGACCTTCTTCTACAACACCTTTGCAGAGTGGTTCGGCAACCGCGATCTGACCTACGGCTGCTCCGTGATCACCGAGCAAAAGCTCGGCACGTTCAGAGACCGTATGTGGCAAGAGCAGCAGAACGGCGACGAGCTGTGGTGGTACGTCACGCGCAGACCCGCAGATCCCGAGATCACGCTGACCATCAATACCGATGCAGTTAACGTGCGTACGCTGTTCTGGCAGCAAAAGCTTTACAACGTAGACGGCTTCCTGTATTATCTGGTCAATGACTGGGATAACGGCATGACCAAGTGGTACGTGCCCACCGCGGATGACTTCTACTTCGGCATGGACGCTTTGCACGAGGTCAATGCAGAGCAGGACGTCAACTGCTACAGTAACGGTATCCTGCTTTACAGCGGTGCATATTTTGCACAGCCCGAGCCCGTTGGCTGCGTGCGCCTTGAGTGCATCCGCGACGGTATCGAGGACTACGAGTACCTGACCATTCTGGAAGAGAAGTACGGCAAGGACGTTGTGGACGCTATCATCAATGAGTGGACCACCGGTGTCGGTGCGTACAATACCGATCAGGAGCAGTTCTACGCGCTGCGCGCAAAGCTGGGTGCTTTGGTTGAGGCAGCAGAGAGAGAAAGCTGATCCGACAGAAAGTAAAAAATAAAAAATAAAAAATTGCCAACGGTTTGGCGTGATTCTCAAAAAAGAGCTTCACAAAAAACCGTTGGCAATTTTTTATGCAGTTTTATATATCGGTTTGATCTATGTCAGCGCACGCCCACCAAGGGGTTGCGTCGCCCAGCAAGAACGCGCGAATGCGCTCTGCCTCTTTGCGTGCTGATTGCATGGCAGCGGGGTCGGGGTTCTTTTTGCGAATTCCGCGTAAAAGAATATTTTTGGGCGTTTCCTCGGGGTCAATCAGCTCCAGCGCAGCCGTCTTGTAGCCGTGCGCCTCTAAAATTTTAAGTCTGAGCGCATCGGTTGCCGCATCGCAAAGCTTTTGGCGCAGCATGGAGTGCTCGGTGATGAATGCCAGCTCGGGGGCACACAGCATGGGAGCCATGGCGTGATGGCAGCAGGGGGTGGAAAGAATGACGTCCGCCTTGAACGCCAGCGCGCGGGAGAGCACGAGGTCGGTGGCAATATCGCAGGCGTGCAGGGAAATGACTAAGTGCACGTGGTCGTCGGTGTGGTATTTGCCCACGTCACCGCACAAGAATTCCAAGCCGTCAAAGCCCAGCGACTTGGCGGTTTGGTTGCAGAATTCGATCACGTCCTTTTTGAGATCCACGCCCGTCATGCGCACGTCGCGTCCCTTGATGACGGAAAAATAGTGGTAAACGGCAAAGGAAAGGTAGCTTTTGCCGCAGCAAAGATCGCAGATACGCAGCGTGCCTTCTGCGGGCAATTTGTCCTCAATATCGCGCACAAGCTCCAAAAAGCGGTTGATCTGACGGAATTTTGCGCGTTTTTTATCGTGTACGCGACCGTTCTTGTCGCTGACCTCCAGCTTGATCAGGAAGGGCTCGTTGCCCGACAAGATGTATTGCTTTTCGCGGTTATTGAACAGCGTCTGCACCACGGGGGCAGCAGGGGTTGCGCCCGCCAATTTCTTTTGCAAATTTTCACCGCCCAGCAAGGTCACCTTGCCCGATTTTGCGGTGCGGTATTCTGCGTCGCCCAGCGTGGTCAGAATATTGATCTGCCCTGCGGTGGCAAGCAAGGAGAGCAGCGCGTCATCATCGCCAATTGCAATGTTTTGGTGCTTTGCCTTGTTATCCGTGTGCATGCTTTCGGCTTGCAGGCAATTTTTTCCGCCTATCTGCCGTACGGTCAGCGTGGTTTTCACGGTATCGGGGGCAGAGTGCTTAGAGAGCACCGCTTTTTTGAGCAGGGACGCGCGTGCGGCGTCGGTAATCAGCTGCGCGGCGGTCATCAATTGTGTGCTGTATTGGCTCATGCATCCTCCTCCTCGTCAGCCTTCTTCTTTTTGAATTCAATGCGCTCTTCCTCGCGGTTGAACATGTCCTGCACGTTTTTCCAATGCGAGAAAATCATCAGCGCCACCACGCCCACGGACAAAAGCACCATGGTGGGGTTGGCGTTTTTGACGAATGCGTTTGCAATCAAGGGGTAGAGCAACGTGGGGAACAGGCGTGCGGGTGTGCGGAATCGCATGCCCAAAAGCACCACGGCAAAGATCACAGACAGGATCAAAAAGGTCATGGGGGAAAGGATGAGCACGCAAAGCGCAGCGGTTTCAAAGCCGCGCGTGCCGCGCATCTTGTTCCAAACGGGCAGGATCTCACCAATCACGCAGAAAAATCCCGCCACGGCAGCACCGTCCGAGCCAATGCAGAAAAAGCCGAGTGCCACGCAAAGCAATACCTTGAGTGCTTCCAGCGCAAAGCAAGCCACAGCATGCCATTTGCCCACGTGCGCCCAGACGTCGCGGATCTCCCCCTTGCCAGAGCCAAGCGAGCAAAGTGCTATGCCCTTGACTCTCTTGCAATAAAGGCGCGGAATGGCGACAGAGCCCAAAAGATAGGGCAGGATGGCAAAGCCCAACACAAGGCAAAGGATAAAGAGTGCCTGCGCTGCGCCGTTTACGGGGTGGAAGGTGTCGTATTCCTCAATTTTTTGTACGTCGGCAAGCCCCAGCGCAAGAAAAAGCTGCGGCAGTCTCGGAATAAATTGGCTCAAATACTCCAAA
>JAGBXH010000172.1 GCA_017629395.1 Clostridia bacterium
CATGAGATCAAATGTTTGTAAAATTGAAAAGGGAACAAAATATCTTGCTCAAATTCTCGCAGAGAGCGAAAGAGTTGCGGAATATAACGGTCTGACGCATAAGCAGACATTGCAATTGCGTTTGCTTTGTGAGGAGCTTGACGGTATGCTTCCTAATATCATTGACAATTATCAGGGAGAGCTTTGGATCGATTACGAGGATGGCGTATGCAAAGTCAACGTTTCCGTGGAGATTCCCGAGTTTAACATTGATAAGAAGGAAGAGCTGATCGGTATTGCCAAGAGCAAGAAAAATGCGGCTGCTGTTGGTATTGTCGGTAAGATCCGCAATGCTATTGAAAACTTCTTCTTAAACGATGAGGGTATGGAATCCTTCGCATTTGGTTTTCATAACGGATACGGTGATGGTGTAGATTGTGATTACCTTTGGAGATTGGAGGACTACAGAACCTACGTAAAGGAAGAGAAGCAGTCGGAGTCCTGGGACGAGCTTGAAAAATCCGTCATTGCGTCCGCTTCTGATGATGTAATCGTACGCGTAAAGGGTCACCGCGCAGATATTGTAATCGTTAAGAAATTTAATTAAGGAGACAAAAAAATGAAAATTGAATTCACGAAAAATGACGGAACACTGAACGTCGTATTGGAAGGCAGATTGGACACTACAACCGCTCCTGAGCTTGAAAACTTTCTTTGCAAGCACTACGATAGCTTTGATTACCTGGTGCTTGACTGCGAATCACTGTCTTACGTTTCTTCTGCCGGACTTCGCGTGCTTCTTTCTGCACAGAAGAGAACCAAGGGTGCTATGAAGCTTATTAAGGTATGCGAGCTTGTCATGGAGGTATTTGAAATGACCGGCTTTACCGATATTCTGGTGATCGAATAATGAAGCTCGCTTCCCGTGTGGAAAAAAATATTCTTTATATTGCTATACATGGAAGAGTAGATGCCTCTGTTGCGGCAGAAGCTGAAACCGGTATTTTCAATATGAAAAACGAGCATTCTGGGAAGCATGTCGTTTTGGATGCCGATAAGCTCGAGTACATATCCTCAGCAGGCTTGCGCGTGATTCTGAGGCTCAGAAAGGAAGAGCCAAATCTTGCAATCATCAACGTCGCGCCCGAAGTGTACGAGGTATTTGATATGACCGGATTTACCGATATGGTAACGATTGAAAAGGCATATCGGAGAATGAGCGTAGAGGGCTGTGAGTTTATTGCCAAGGGGGCGAACGGTGCTGTTTATCGCTATGATGACGAAACGATCCTCAAGACCTATTATGCTAAAGACGCGCTCCCCGAGATCAAGCAGGAAAGAGAGAACGCAAGACGTGCGTTTGTCCTCGGTATCAATACTGCAATTCCTTACGGAATTGTGCGCGTTGGTGAGGGATACGGAACGGTTACTGAGCTTTTGAATGCTTTCAGTGTTACAAAGCTGCTTCGTGATAATCCGGATGATATGACGGAGGCGATCAAGTATTACGTAGATTTGCTGAAAAGCATCCACGCAGTAGAGGTAGAGGACGGTGAATTTCCGGACATGAAGGAGGTTGCGCTTGGTTGGGCAAATTTCGCAGCCGAGCACCTTCCCGAAGATCAAGGAAAAAAGCTCTGCGCTCTCATAGAGGCGGTGCCGAAGCAAAATACTTTGCTGCACGGCGACTATCACACCAATAACGTCATGATACAGAATGGTGAGCCCTTGCTCATAGATCTTGATACGCTTTGCATGGGGCACCCTGTATTTGAGCTTGGTTCTATGTTTAATGCATACGTCGGATTTGCCGAGATTAACCATCAGAGCATCATGAGCTTTTTGGGCATCAGCTTTGATACTGCCGGAAGATTTTGGAATATGGCTTTGAAATCGTATCTCGGTACAGAAGATGACGCGGTATGTCAAAGCGTAGCCGAAAAGGCAATGATCATTGGCTATACCCGTATTCTTCGCCGTGCTATCCGCCGTCCTGATGAGCAAGACAGTCCTGCAAGAATTGCAAGGTGCAAAGAAATGCTGGGGACTCTTTTGAACAAGGTGGACAGCCTTGCGTTTTAAGGGATGACGAATCGTAAAAACGTAAATTAGATACAGATCCCGGAGGTAAAACAAATTGAGGGAATTAAAAGCAGGAATCGATATTGGATCAACAACGGTTAAGCTTGTAATTTTGGACGAAGACGGAAGTGTAATATTTGGCAGATATAAGCGTCATATGGCGCGCACGCAAGCTACGCTTGCAGAGCTTCTTTCGGAAGCAAGGGATGAAATAGGTGAATGCAAGCTCCGCATGCGGATAACAGGGTCGGGTGCGATCAACCTTGCAAAATCCTTGGAAATAGAATTCATGCAGGAGGTCGTTGCGGTTGCAACGGCACTAAAGAATCATGCGCCTCAAACCGACGTTGCCATTGAGCTTGGCGGTGAGGATGCAAAAATCATCTATTTCAGCGGTGGAATTGAAGAGCGTATGAATGGCATCTGCGCCGGCGGAACGGGTTCATTTATCGATCAGATGGCTGCACTTTTGCAAACAGATGCAGAAGGGCTTAACAAGGCAGCTGAAAATTATCGCCAGATATATCCGATCGCAGCACGTTGCGGTGTGTTTGCCAAGACCGACATTCAGCCTTTGATAAATGAGGGAGCACGCATAGAGGATCTGGCGGCGTCAATATTCCAGGCGGTCGTAAATCAGACCATTTCAGGACTTGCATGCGGAAAGCCCATACGCGGATGCGTTGCGTTTTTGGGTGGACCGTTGCATTTCATGCCGGAGCTGAAAAAAGCGTTTATCAGAACCTTAAAGCTTACTCCCGATCATATAGTAGACCCCGAAAACTCTCATCTGTTTGCTGCAATGGGAGCTGCGCTTAAGGCAGAAGGGGATCGTTCGTCTGGCATTTCAATGCTGATCAAAAAGCTGTCCGACGGTGTAAAGATCACGTATGAAATGCCGCGCCTTGCACCTTTGTTTGAAACGCAAGAAGAATACTCTGCATTCAAAGACAGACACGCTAAGGCTGTACTGCCCAAGGTCGCTCTTTCTGAATACGTCGGAGATGCTTTTTTGGGTATTGATGCGGGCTCTACCACAACCAAGATGGTACTGATCGGCACACAGGGGCAGCTGTTGTATTCATTTTATGCAAACAACAAGGGTGACCCGATCAAAACTGCAAAGGAGGGCATTGTTGCGTTGCAGAGCGGCATGCACGACGGCGTACACATCCGTCGTTCCTGCTCTACCGGATACGGAGAAGGACTTCTCAAAGCAGCATTTTCGCTGGATGACGGAGAAGTAGAAACCATTGCGCACTGCACGGCAGCGTCCTTTTTTGACCCGGACGTGGACTGTGTTCTCGATATCGGCGGCCAGGATATGAAGTGCATCAAGCTCAGGCATGGAGTGGTGGATACCATTTTGCTTAACGAGGCATGCTCTTCGGGATGCGGTTCTTTTATTGAGAATTTCGCAAACTCTTTGGGATATAGTGCCGAAAGCTTTGCAAAGGAGGCGTTGTTTGCACAGTCACCCGTGGATCTTGGTACAAGATGCACAGTGTTTATGAACTCAAACGTCAAGCAGGCACAAAAGGAAGGGGCAACCGTTTCGGATATTTCCGCAGGTCTTGCTTATTCGGTTATCAAAAATGCGCTTTATAAGGTCATTAAGCTTGCAGATGCAAAGGAGCTTGGTGAGCATATAGTAGTACAGGGCGGAACCTTTCATAATAAGGCGGTTTTGCGTGCCTTTGAAAAAATAGCGGGCACTGAGGCTACATGCCCTGATGTTGCAGGGCTTATGGGTGCTTTCGGTGCGGCTCTGATTGCGAAACGAAACTATCGCGGTGAGCAGACCGGGATGCTTTCGCTTGACGAAATCAATACGCTTACTTACACCACG
>JAGBXH010000173.1 GCA_017629395.1 Clostridia bacterium
AGTATTCGGTCATGTCGGTCATGGAGGGTGCCATGGCGTTCTGATATGCAAAGCCGTCAATGCGGTGGGGCTGACCGTTATAGTTTCCGTCGTCATCGCACCAGTTGAAGTTGTGCGCGCGGAAATAGGGGATCCACTCAAACATCTGTCTGTGCTGCGCCTGCTTCATGTAGTGGTCGCCATATCCCACGTCTGTGTAGTGCAGAGGCACGGCACGGCGCATGGTTTCGGGGTCGTTTCTTCTGCCGCCCGAGGCGCAGGAGTCGATCCAAAGCCCGGGATTACGCGCAAGCAGGGTGTCCCAATAGCGGTAGTAGCCCTGAATATGCAAATTTTCAAGCACGCCCTCGCGTCCCGGCTCGCTGTTTTGCTGCCAGTATGGCATGGGCTGGAAGTTGAAATCCTGGCGGTAAATATCCACACCGAATTCCTTGATCATGCCGTCAATCTTATCAATCAGCCAGTCGCACGCCGCGGGATCAGCCAGATTGAACAGCGCGTTGGTCAGCCAGAAATGATTGTCGCCCTTGTAGAACAGCAAAAATTCGGGATGCTCGCGCCACATGTCCGTGCCTGTGTAATTACGCTCCGGTTCAAACCACAAAAGCAGATCGATGCCGTTTTTATGCAGATGATCGGAAACGGGCTTCAGACCGTTGGGGTAATTTTCCTCGTTGAGTCGCAGGTTACCTACGCCTACACCCCAATCGTAGTTGCAGGGGTACCAGCCCGCGTCGATCCACCAGCCGTCGGGCGCAAAGCCCTTTTGCAGATAGGTGTCGATGGCGTGCTTTTGGTTTTGCTCGGTCGTGCCTGAAAATTCGCTCTTGCCGTCTATCGCCCAAGTGTGCACAAACAGCTTGGGGGAGAGCGGCTTTCCGTCCTTCTCGTGCGGCAGCATGTGCGCAAAGTAGAAGGATCGCCAGAGATTGCGTCCGCGGTCGTGTCCGCCCGCAAAGGCTTGCATGGTCACGCGAGGCGTGCGCACGCGTTCACCGGGCTTTAAGTAGGCGTTGAAAAAGCCTTGTCCCGTGGCGAAGGTCAGCTTATTTGCCACAAGCGCAAAATCTGCGCTCCAATGGCCGCTCCAGCCGATTGCCAGATTGATGCCCCAATCGTCAAACAAAAGTCGCATATAGGGAAATGCGCCGTTGCAGGGCGTGCCGTCACCGCAGGGCTCGATATGCAAGGGCTGTGCGCCCAAAGCATCGGTCTGCCATTCGTAGCCGTTTGTGCCGCAGGTGTCACCGTTGCCGTGGTACAAATCAGCCTTATGTGCGGAAATTTCGGTATAAAAACGCCAATCTGAAAGGGTTGCAGAGGGCGTGTCCGATACGTTTTCTGCGTACATGATCCACTCACAAACGGCAAAATCGCGGTAGTCGTAACGCTCCGCAGTCAGGCGCAGGCCGCCTGCGTGTGCCGTAAAGCGGTAGCAGGTGATAGATGCGTCTATGCGCACGCACTCGGTTCGCGGAGAAAGCGATGCGGGGAAGCCGCAATAGCGCGTGCCGTTCAGGGTAAAGGTAAAGGGCACGTGTGCGGGGTCATGTGAGCAGGGCAGCTGCCTGCCAAAGGCAAAATCCTGTGTGGTATGCTTCATAAGTCCGCTCCTTTGCATTTCGTTGTCTTCATTATAACACAAAATTTTTGCCGATGCAAGGAAAATTTGCAATGTTGCGGCACGCGGAGTTATTAAGAATTATTAAGAAATACCGTAAGGGCTTGCCTATCATGAATAAGCATGATAAAATGATGAAAAACGAGAGATGAGGAGATCGTATGCTCGGTTTTATCTTTGACGTAATGGGATTTGGCATGACAGACCCGACCTCGTACGGTTGGTTTCATATTCTTTGGCTGTTTTTGACTGTGGGCGCAACCGTGCTGTTGTGCCTGCTTTATAAGCATGGCAAGATCAAAAACCCCATGAACGTGGTGTTTTACACGGCAATGTTTGTCATCGTGCTGGAGATCTACAAGCAGATCTATTATAGCTTTTCTTATGACGGCGGCGTGCAGTTTGATTATCAATGGTATGTGTTCCCGTGGCAATTCTGCTCCACGCCCATGTACGTCGGGCTGCTGGCGGGCTTGACGCGCGGCAAGCTGCAAAGCGCATTGCTGGATTATCTTGCCACCTTTGCCCTCTTTGCAGGCACGTGCGTGATGTTCTATCCCGAAGACGTCTTTACGGTCAGCGTTTGGATCAATATACAGAGCATGATATGCCATGCATCCATGATCGTGGTGGGGGTGTTCTTGTATTATACGGGAACGGTCAAGGCTCATCACAAGACCATTCTTGGCGGTGTGGCAGTATTCTCGGTAGCCGTTTGTATGGCTGTTTTGCTCAATGAGCTTGCTTTTGTGGTGGGAATCGTGCCAAACGAAACCTTCAATATGTTTTTCGTCAGCCGTCATTGCGCACCGTCCTTGCCCGTGTATTCGCTCGTGCAGGCGGTCGTACCGTATCCTTGGTGTCTGCTTATCTATATCGCGGGCTTTTCGGCGGCGTCGTACGTTTTGCTGCTGATCGCCATGCTGATCAAAAAGATTGCAAACAAAACAAAAAAGGTTGCGTGATCACGCAACCTTTTTTGTTTACCAAATATTCTTATAAATCTCCATGATCTCCGCTTTGGTGGGTACGCGGGGATTGGTCGCAGTACAGCCGTCGGCAAGAGCACCCTCTGCCATGGCTTCGATGTGGGAGAAATATTCCTCTTGCGTCATGCTGACCGCCTCGGACACACGCGCGGGCATGTGCATTTCCTGCGAGAGAAAGTGAATGTAGCTGATCAGCGCGCGCACGGTGGTGATCTCGTTGAAGTTGCTCACGCCCAAAATACGCGCCATATTGCAGTATTTGCGCACGCAGGAGGGGTATTCCGCCTGGGAGCGCGAGGAGGTGGTAATGCCGCTGTTGTACTCGATCAGCGAGGGGAGCAGGAGCGCACAGCTTCTGCCGTGCGGAATGTGCAGGTGCGCACCCAGCTGGTGTGCCATGCCGTGCACAAGACCAAGAGAGGCGGAATTGAAGGCAATGCCCGCAAGGCAAGCCGCGATGTGCATTTTGCGGCGCGCGTGCGAGTCGTTGTTATCGGAATAGGAGCGAATGAGGAACTGACCGCAGATCTCCACGGACTTTTCCGCAAGCGCACCGGAAAATTCGTTATTGTTGGTGCTGACGTAGGCTTCGATCGCGTGCGTCATGACGTCCATGCCGGTATCCGCCGTAATGGCTGCGGGTACGGATTTGACCAGCACCTCGTCCAGAATTGCTTCCTCGGGCAGCATATCGTCACCGCGCAGGGGATATTTTCTGCCCTCTGCGGGATTGGAGATCACGGCAAACGAGGTTACCTCGCTGCCCGTGCCCGACGTGGTGGGAATGGCGATCAGGCGAGGGGAGTAGCCCTCTTCAATCTGTCCGGCAAACTTACGCACCGCCTTGGCGGTATCGATTGCCGAGCCGCCGCCGACAGCGATCATGCAAGGATAATGTCCCTTGAGCACGGCTGCCACGCCTGCAATGACCTTGTCCACGGGGGGATCGGGTACAATGTCGGTAAACAGGGTATAGCGGATATGCGCCGCGTC
>JAGBXH010000174.1 GCA_017629395.1 Clostridia bacterium
GTTGCCGCCGTGTGGCGCAGCTTATGTACAGAATAATGCTTAGCCCCCAGCCCTGCAAGATCAAGGTACTTGTAAACGGTATACTGTACGGTCTTGACGCTGATGCGTCGGCAGCGTTCGCTTAAAAAGAGTGCCTTGTCGGTGTTCTTGGCGTATTTCTCCTGCGTGCGTACCTGCATATATTGCGCAAGGGCTGCGCGGCAAGCCTCGTTTAAGTAAATGATACGCTCCTTGTTTCCTTTACCGATCACACGCAAGGAGCGGTATTCGCGGTCAAGGTCGGGCAGGGAAATGCCTGCAAGCTCGGAAACACGCATGCCGCAGTTGAGAAACAGCGTGATCATGCACCAGTCGCGCACGCGGTTGGGCGATGCGGTATCGTTCTTGATGGCGTCCAGTAAAGCGCGGCATTCCTCAAGTGAAAGATGCTTGGGCAGTGCCTTTTTCTTTTTGGGCGTTTCAATGTCCGCAGCAGGATTGACCTCCAAGAGGTGACGCTTGACGGTCAGATACTTGTAAAACGCCTTGATGGCAGAAAGCTTGCGCGCCTTTGCCGCACCTGCGTTTCCGCGTACCGTGCCCGTATATACCAAAAATTCGTAGATGCGGTCTGTGGTAATACCTTTGATATAGTCAAGGTCGACGTGCGTAATATCAATCTTCTCAAAATCATCGCTCTCCATGCCAATGCCTTGCTCCTTGGCAATCAGCCAGCGGAAAAAGGTGCGCAGATCGGAAAGATACTCGCTCACGGTCTTGTCCGAGCAACCCTGAATGACAGACTTATATGAAGCGAAGTCGCGCACGACGATGGGGAACTCCTCTATGTTGACGGTGTAAGCCATAAAGTCACCTCTTTTTTAACATTCTATTACTATTATACACCAAGCCGTGATTTTTTAGTGGATAAAGTGTAAACAATCGTCGACCATACTTGTTTTATTTAGAAAAAATCGTTATAATGTATATAATTACAGGACGACGGAGTATTTATGAAGAACTTTTTTTCCAAACACTCTTATGATTTTGTGCGCATGCTGCTTGTGCAGAGCATGATCGGCGGATTTTTCGGCTTTGCGCTTGCCATTGCCGTGACCGGTATCGGCACGCAAAACAGCGAGACCGGCTCTGCCGGAGCAACCAGCGAAACGCTGCTGCTCGTTACCAGCGTTTGCGCCATCATATTCTATCTGTTCCTTTTGTACGTGCAGATCTGGGAGATCGGCGGCAAGGATCAGATGTCACATCAGGTGCGCGGCACCAAGCCCAATATTTACAAGGGGCTTTTGATCGCACTGTGCGCCAACGTGCCCAATTTCCTTTTGGCAGGCTTGATTACCGTAGGCTTTGCATTCCCCGAAAACGAGGTGTGCGGTACGATCGGATTTTTTGCAAATCTGATCACCAAGTTTATTCACGGTATGTATCTGGGGATTATCCAGCATGAGTTTGCAGGCGGATTTGCCCTGATGAACCAATGGTGGGTGTATTTCCTTTTGCCCATCCCCGCCATGCTGACCTCGTTTGCTGCCTATAACATCGGCAGACAGGGCTGGCATCTGACCGGCATCTTAGCACCCGTCATTCCCGCATCCGACCGCCCCACAAGGGAAGAGAGACGCGAGGCAAAGCGCAAGGCAAGAGAACAGAAAAAGCAGAAATAATGAAAAATGACGGCTGCCCGAAAGGGCAGCCGAAATTTTTTTGTTAATGCTTTTTCTTTTTGGTGCAAATTGCAAAGGGAAGTGCTGCCAAGCTGATCAGAACGATCATGCCGCCCATAGCGGACTTGCATCCGCCGGGCTTGATCTCGTCGGTGACCGCCTCGGTGCTCTGCTCGGCAGTTTCCGTATCGGGCGTGTACTGCTCGGCAGTCTTGGGATCGATGCAGTTCTGATAGGTGTAATTGAGTCTGCCCAGAGGAGCTGCATCACCGTCGGTGTAGAACTGCTCCATGGTCTCGATCTTGCTGTCGCTGTCCGCCCACTTGAACTGCAGCTTAATGCCGTTCGGGTTGGTAATGCCCAGCAAATCCATGGGTACTGCAATCATCATCTTGTTTTCCTTTGCGCGGTAGTTGACCTCGCCTACAACCTCAAAGGAGTAAGCACCGTCCGTGCCGTTATAGCGCGCTACGGTGGTGGTAAATTCGTCCTTTGCACCGTAGTTGATAATGAAATCATAGCCGTACCAGCCGGTATTGGCATTGCAATCCACGTCCACAAACAGCTGCATCCAGGTGGAGCTGTTGTCGAACATGGTAATATACTCGCGGGTCTCTGCGTAGAAGTAAACGTTCTTGGTGTCAGCTGTGACCTTGGAAGCGAGAATATCGTTTCTGCCGGTGGTGTTGGTGTACTTGACTCTGCCAAAGCCGTAAGCGTCACGGTCCAGCATGTCGTTTGCGGGGTCGGTGTAGGTTACAAGCACCTTTTCCCAGATATCGAACGAGCCTGTGACGTTGACGGCGTTGCGTGCGTCCTGCACGATGACGGGAGCAGCCCCCTTGAGTCTTTGAATATTGTAGGCAAGCTGCATGTAATAGTTGTCAAAGTAGCCGCCCTTCATCATTTCTGCGTCACGGGAGAACTCTGCGGAAGCGCAGTCTACAAAGCCGATCTCACCCGGATAATCCTGTCTTTGTGCGATCCATTCATTCCAGCCCGTTACCAGCACGTAAGGAACGTCTGCTTCAATGGCTCTGTCCCACTGAGATTGGAAGTTCAGACCTTCTACAAACGCATTGGGGTTCTTGTCAAGCTTCTTGAAGTAATCGGTACGCGATTTTGCATTATTGACCTTGCCATAGAAGGATCTGCCAAGGTTGGACTTGTCCCCGTACAGTGCGGAATCCGAGAAGCAAGCCGTGCCAAGGTGCTGCGCAATGGAAACGTTGATAACGCTGGGCTTGCCGTTTGCGTCGTTGTAAACGTTCTGCGGCCACTCAAAATCCATCCAGGGCCAGCCGTTTTCCTTCATGTCCTCGGTGGGCCATTGATTGAGCTTGATGGTAAAGAAGTCGTTGACGTTTGCCTCGTAGGGGGCAACGATGGCAGGCTTGCCGTCGATCATATACCAGGTGTCGGGGTAGTGACCGGGAGCATAGATCTCGTCGTAGATCTGCTTGACGCGGATCACCGCGTCGGTATTGGTATAGAACATGACCTCGGGTGCGTCATAGCCCTGCTCGTTGAACTCGTGCAGGATCGCCATAAGCTTGAGTGCAACACCGGAATAGGTGGCAAGGTTGGTCGTGTCAAAGAAGAAGAAATCCACGCCTGCGTTCATCAGCAGCTCAACGTGCTTGCGCATAATGTATTCATCATCGATATAGTAGTAGCCGTAAAGCGGCTCGCCCCACCAGTGCCAGGAGTGAACGGGACCCCACAGGGGATTGTTCACGTCGCCTGCCTTGTCACCCGAAGCGTCAATAATCTGCTGCATGTTCTTGACACCGGGGTCACCGTGCTGACCGTGCCAGAGGAAGTAGAAGATACCTACGTCGTGATCCTCGGTCACAGCCCCCACCTGCGTGGAGTCGAAGAGCGTGCGGTCAAGGTCATCCGTGCCTGCGTAACCGCCGAACAGGTTGACCTCGTTGTTGGGAACGGTGTAAGAAACGGCATTTTCACCGGAGCCGTAGGAAATGGTGGCGTATTTGCCGTCCTCGGAATAGGTGATCTTGAGCGTGCCTTCGTAATTGTCGTCCGCACCGGGAGCGTTTTCCTTGAATGCGGGATCGGGCCACTCGGTCTTGGGAAGTGTGACCTCCTCCTGCTCGCTTGTTGCATGCTCTGTTACGTATGCATGATACTCGTCAAGATCGAAATCCTTTGCTGCCTGCTCGGTTGCAAAGAAAGCAAAGTAACGCAGATCGATCGCATCTCCCGCACTGATGCCGATATGGGCGTGCAGAGGGTCAAAGCGCAGCTGAGAGAAGGAAACGTCTTCTGCCACATCAGCCCAGCCTTCGCAAGGAACGATGATCTTGTGCCATTCGCCGTCAGCTTCCCATTGCCACTCCAGGTGCGAGCCGGGATCCTGGGAAATGGTTACGCCGTCGGTTCTGCCGATGTAGATCTCACCCATTACCTTAACGGTTGTCTTGTATTCGATTACCAGATAAGCCGCCTTGTCCACCGTGATCTCGGGCGTCGGCATGCCCATCGCGGGATCGTTTGCGGATGCCGTAAAGGTGTAATGAGAGCCGTCAGTGGCATTGCAGGACATGTTTGCCATGCCGGTGAGCTGCTTGGACAGTGATGCATCCGTAAAGTCGAAGATATAAGAGGGAATTGCCTCTTTTTCCATCGCAAAGACGGGAATGCAGGTCAGTACGCCAAGCAATAAGCAAGCGCACAATGCAAATAGAGTGATGCGTTTCATAAAAGAAACCTCCGTGTAAAATGTACTTCAATCATTATAGCATGCAATGCGGTGTTTGTCAATTGAATAGGAATTGAGACGAACAACTTTGGCTATCTTGCAAAAAAGATTTGCAACAAGTATATGCAAATTGACATACTCTAAGCGCAAAAAATCGGCTGCCCTGAAGAGGGCAGCCGATGCGATTATTTCTTTCTTTTCCTTGTGCAAGCTGTAAAGGGAAGTGCTGCAATCCCGATCAGGACAAC
>JAGBXH010000175.1 GCA_017629395.1 Clostridia bacterium
CATATTTTCAATGAAAATACCGTAGCCCGTGGTGGGGTCGTTAATGAGCACGTGGGTGACAGCTCCGACCAGCTTGCCGTTCTGGATAATGGGAGAGCCCGACATGCCCTGTACGATACCGCCCGTTTTGGAAATCAACGCGGGGTCTGTGACCTTGACGGTAAAGCACTTGGAGCCGCTTGCGCTTTTGTCGATATCCGAGATGCGGATGGTGTACTTGCAGGGTCCGGAGCCGTCCAGCGTGCACAGAATGTGCGCCTCGCCCTCCTTGATCTCGTTGCGGTGCGCGATGGGGAGTGCGCTTTGCTTGGTAATGGGCTTGTGCGAAAAGATGCCGAACACGCCGCAATCGGTGTTTTGCAGCAGCGTGCCTGTTTTGGTTGTGCCAAAGTAGCCTTTCAGCTCACCCGGCTTGCCCGCAACGCCCTTTTGCACGCCGCTGATGGTCACGTCATTGACCACGCCGCGCGTCATGCCGACAAGCGCACCGCTTTCCTGGTCGCATATGCCGTGCCCAAGACCGCCAAACGCGCCCGTTTGTGGCTCAATGAAGGTGACCGTGCCGATGCCCGCACCGCTGTCTCTGACCCAAAGTCCGGTCTTGTATCTGTTTTCCGAAATGGATCTGGCGGGGGTGAGGGTTGCCGAATGGGATGCCCCCGCGCGTTTATAGGTCAGCGTCAGCGGATTTTCGCCTGAGTCGGCAATCATAGTGCCAAACTGTGCTGCGTCTGCGATCTGTTTACCGTTCACGGCGGTGATGACGTCACGTGTGCGCAGCCCCGCTGCGTAGGCGGGATTGATGCTGCCGCCCTCTGCGTCCACGTCGCAAAAGCCGACCACCAGCACGCCGTCGGTGGAAAACTTGACGCCAAACGGCATGCCGCCCGGCAAAAGTCTGACCTCTGCGGGGGCTGCCGAGGCAGTTATCACGGGCAGATCAACGCCCGCAGCGCCCAGCAGCAGGACCAGCGAGGCAACCACCGCCGCAAAGCTTGCGATTTGTTTGATTTTGATTTTCATGGAAATATTCGTCCTTTGTATTGTGAATGTGGAATGGTTCCGCATTTATCATGCCCGCAAGATGGGCAAGTCATGCTTTGTAATAATTGTGCGAAAGGTTGACAAATTGAATTTTTATGATAAAATTAGTATGATCAGCAAAGCGTTTTTCATGCTGCGCGGAAAGGGGCAGAGTATGGCAAAAAAGCAAGAATTACCCAATGAAACAGATGCGCTTGCCAAGGCTGACGCGTTGCGCTTTTCCCGTATTTGCCTTGATTACGTGGCGCGCGGTGTGCATCTGGAGGACGGCATCGGTACGCTTTCGGAAAAGCGCATGCATGCAATTTTGAAAAATTATATTTGTGCGGACGTGGCGTGCCATGAAATCAAGGTCAAGGATGCGCTGGGGCAAGCGGACGTCAAAGGGAACGGCTACGTTGCCGACGTGCTGCGCGGCAGCAATATCTGGGAGATCCAGACGGGCAGTATGTATCCTATGCGCGCCAAAATTGCTTGGTATATGCAGCACACGCCTTATTTGGTCACGGTTGTCGTGCCCGTGCCGTATCGCAAATATATCAACTGGATCGAGCCTGCCTCGGGCACGGTGCAAAAGCGGTCGGCAAAGCCGCACACAACAAAGCCGACTGCGCTGGCAAGCGAGCTGTACTGGCTGCGCGAGCATTTGCAAAACCCAAGGCTGCGCTTTGAGCTGCTGCTGCTTGAGGTGGAGGAATATAGGCTCTTGGACGGCTACGGCAAGGAGAAAAAGGCGCGCGCGTCAAGGTATGAAAAGATCCCCACCGCGCTGTGCGGCACGGTGGTTTTGGAGAAAAAAGAAGATTTTCGTATGTTTTTGCCGGATAGCTTA
>JAGBXH010000023.1 GCA_017629395.1 Clostridia bacterium
ACACCACCCGTTGGTCCGCGCACCTCACCGGCGCACAAAAACATACGGAACAGCCCTTTTGAATTATGATCAGGCGTTTGCAGCGTCATGACCGCATAGCGATAGTGGTCTGCATTGATCTGAATCTCCTGCGTTTCCTTGAGATAATTGCCAAGGTTGAAATAAATAAAGGGGTCACCCGTTTCCACCGCCGGGAACAGACGAATGTACGTTCCCACGGTATCGTCCGCCATGATTGCCGCATCTACCGCGTTTGCACCGCTCAGATGCTCAAAGGGCGTGGCGGTCATGTACACCTCCAATTCTCCTTTATAGTAATCGGGGGCGGTGGTATAAAAACGCATGCGCGAGATCTGCACGGTTTCGGTGCTGCTCAGTATCAGCTTGCCGGCATATTGCGTAGAATGCAGCGCAATGGTCGTTTGAAAGGTTTCGTCCTCATTTTGTACCGACTCGGCAGAGGATGCAGAAAAGGATAATATCGAGTCGGCAGGGCTTTGCAGCGTAATGGTCGTGCTCTTGTCGGTCACGATCTCAAAGGATGCAAAGTCGCGCAAATTGTAGGCGTCCAGCATCAGCGGCTCGTTTGCCTGCAGCGTCAAAATATCATTTTCAGCACCCAGAGCGGCAAGATTGAGCTCACGATACGTTGTGACAATCTTGTCAACCCGTCCGATTGAAACGTTTATCATAGCAAGCACGTCGATGACGTCTTCCTTGTCGGTGTACGCGCGCACGAACAGATCGTAGTCGCCGCGCGGCAGCTCGGACACGTCAATATCCAATGAAAAGCCTGCGGTTTCATAGGTGTTGGGATTAAATTGCTTGGTATCGGGACGGGACTTGACCGCCACCGAGCTTCTTTTCCACGTTTTACCGCCGTCCATGGTGTATTCGTAGCGGCGGATGGTCTGATCGGTCTTGATCCAGCCCTCCAAGGACAGCACGTCGCCCGTGCCATGCTCGTAATCCCTGATCACAATCGGCATATTGCTCGCTGTGGTGCCGACGGGACCATCCATGGTGACCGTGTAGCTTATGACCCGCTCGGCAGAGGAATACAGAGCAAATGCGCTGCCAAGCAGCAGAGCACATAATATCATGCAGCCTATTTTTATGTAAAGGGATCTTTTCACCAAATCACTCCTTTGCTTACAATTATTCATTCTATATTATACAATAAAAAAAGCCGTAAGTATAGGGGATTTCACGCTTTTTGGGGTTTTGACTAAGTTTTTTGGTGTATTGCACAAAGGCGGCGAAAAAAGAAAGCTCTTGCCGAAGCAAGAGCTTTCAAAATTTTCAATTCATACAGTCAAGTCAGACTAAAATCAGTCCTTCTTCTTGATGCAAACAACGCCCAGAGCGATGATAGCAACAACTGCACCAATGCTTACAACAGAGCCGCAGCCCTCTTCCTCAACGGGCTTGGTAGCAGCGGGCTTCTTTTCGGTTTCAGCCTCGGTCTCTTCCTCGGTGGTCTCAACCTTTTCCTCGGTGGTTACCTCGGGTTCGGTCTCCTCTTCATCGTAGCCTGCATATGCAAGAGCTTCTTCCTCAGTTGCAAACATGACCATTTCGTACAGGTAGACCAAAGTATCCTCTTCAGCACCCATGGGGTCAATTCTGAACTGATTGTAGGTACCCTCGCAGTCGCCGGTCAGGTCGTAGATAATGTACTCAATCTCGCCGGTAGCGGAGCAGGGATAGTCGGTGGTAGTAGCGTAAGCAGGATCTGCAGCAGAAACGTCGCCTGCGCAGTAGAACAGCTCGATATCGTCAATGTAGCCTTCGATCTTGAGCTTGATTACGATATAGGGGAAGGACTGGGAGTCAACCTGCTCCAGATTGGACTTCTTGCAGTAGTTGGACCAGTTCAAATAAATATAGGGGTCGTCGGGCTTGGTGATCTTAAGTCTTGCGCCTTCCCATTCGGAGTTGTAGATAGCCTTGTTAATGCCGTTCTGGCCGCTGAGCAGCTTCTTTTCCTGTGCGTAGCTGTTAAATACCAGCTTGGTGTTAACGAGATCAAGGACTTCAGCCTCGGTGGTTTCCTCATCTGCAGCAGCGGTGGTTTCCTCACCTGCAGCAGCAGTAGTTTCTTCAGCAGCAACTGCAGCAAGCGCAAAGCAGGAAGCAACCATCAGCATAGAAAGAATCAATGCGAGAATTTTTTTCATGATAAAATCTCCTTTTTATTAGATTGTACTTAACATTTTATACCATTTTTTATAAAATGTCAACAGAGTCGTGATATATTTTTTTATTTTTGTGAAAACTGATAAAAATAAATGAAAAAAACAGACCAATCAGCTGCCCGACGTACCTATGTATATACCGTCCTGATAGCTAAGCGTGTAAGTGCCTGCGTAAATCGTTATGCCGTTTATGCGCACGTAGGGGGTCACGGTGATGGTCGTCTGTCCCTGCGCCATGACGGAAATCGTGGCAGTATAAATGCTTCCGCCAAGCTCATCAGCGGTATAGGTCTTGCCGCCGCCGTCAATTTGGCTGCAGATTTCCGAGCCGCCAAGCGTCAGCTCGCGCGTGCCGTCCGCGTCGGTCACGGCAAGGATAAAGCCGTAATCGCCGCGCGAAAGGGTGGCGTCCGCGTCAACCAGCGCGCAAAGGCGCACGGATATCTTGCCGTCCTTAGGGTTGGTCTCCTGGCAGGCAAGGTAGCGTGCGGGGCAGGGAGGCAGAGGCGGATCGGTCAGCGTCAGCGTGCCTTGGCAGCCGCCCACGTTAAGCGGCACGGTGCTGCCGTCGTCATTGAGCGTGTAAAACGATGCTGCGTCCGGCACGGTGCAGCTTACGGCATAGCTGCCGGGCTGTGCTTCCTCACAGGAGGCAAGGGATATGGACAAAAACGCACCGTCAATTTGCACGTTTTGTGCCGCGTCCAAGAGAATATTCACGCTGCCGTTTGCGTCGTGATACGTCAGCGTCAGCGCGTCGGTGTCTTGCAGGAGCGCAATATTTTTCAGCGTAAACAAAGAGGCATCGTACGTAAGGCGCATAAAGCCGCCCGCAAGACTGGTGGCGGGCAGAGAAAGTTCAAGCGTGACGTCTTGTCCCGGCAGGGCGGTGTCGGGCTGCGTCAAGGAAAGCGTGGGCGCGTTCTGCGCTTGCACGGGCAAAATCATGCTGCCAAGCAGTATGCAGCATATCAAAAAAAGGCAAATGCGCGTTTTCACGTTCTTCTCCCTTCTTTTTTGTAAAAATGTACGTGTTAAGTGCTTTTATTATACATAAAACTCCGGATTTTGTCAAGAAGGACATGCTTTTCCATGTAAATCGGGACGCTGTGTGCGCATAATAATCATGACCCAAAAAATACGGAGGATCATACAAAATGAAATATACCGGTAAGTTATTGGCTCTTGCCTTGATTTTAGCAGCCGTGAGTGCTTGTGCGGTAGGCTGTGTGGGACCCGAGAGTGACGACAGCGGTGTCAACGAAAACACCGATACCACGAATAGCACGACTACCACGCAGACGACTACGCAAGCACCCACTACGCAAGCACCCACCACGCAAGCGCCCACCACGGAAACGCCCACAACCGAGGGCATGATGGGCAGCATTGCAGGGGACGTCAGCGAGGCGGTCAGCGATGCGGTTTCGGGCGGAAATACCACCGAGTCGGCAACCACGCAGACACCTTCCCGAAATGGCAGAATGCGCGGCAGAGAGGGAAAATAAGTTTAGTGAAACCGGAGTCGTCATAAGACGGCTCCTGTTTTTTTGAGGAGTTGCCTACGGCAACTATTATATTTTGTACGGACAAAAAATCAAAAACCGCAGAACCTTTCGATTCTGCGGTAATCTTATAATCAATGAATCTGCGTGCCGGTGGGAACGCTGTCGTCTACAAAGATGACCTTGCAGCCGCAGGCGTTGTTGGTAGCGGCAAGCAGCATGCCCTGCGAATTGATGTTGCAAATTCTGTTCGGCTTGAGGTTCGCGATCACGATGATCTTCTTGCCGATCAGGGATTCGGGGGTGTACTCCGCCTTGATGGAGGACATGATCACTCTCTCGCCAATGCCGTCGTCCAGAGTCAGCTTGAGGCAAGCGTTGGACTTGCGCAGCGTTTCTGCCTTGAGGATCTTGCAAACGCGCAGATCGATCTTGTCAAAGTCTTCGATCACGCACTGCTCCTTGACGGGCTGTACGGGATCCGCCTCGCCTCTGGGTGCCTCGGGCTGTGCGGGCGCTGCAGCTTCTGCGGGCTCTTCGCAAACCTCGCAAGACTTTTCAGCGGCGATTTCCGCCTCGGTCTTGGGGTAGGAGAAGTCAAGCAGGTGCACGTACTTGTCCGCGTCGATGGCGTACAGGAAGAGGTAGAGTCTGGGGCCCTGCTCCTTGTCGATCAGCAGCTTATATACGGTCTTGAAGAAGTTACCCTGAATGCCTTTGATCTCCTTGGAGTCGGCAAGCTCGGGGTAAACCTGCTTGGGGATATCGTAAATGGCGGTGTTGAGCTCGTCAAGCGTGTAGCCGCCCTTGGCAATATAGTCGTGCAGAAGGGAGATCTGCTGCTTTTCCTGCTCGGAAAGCGCATCAAATACCTCAAAGTTACGGGTCGTGCGCAGGCGGTTGACCTGCTCGGGTGCGCACTGCTCCAGCCAGAACTTTGCTCTTTCCAGTCTGTCAGCAAACTGCTCGTGCTTGTAGGGCATACCGATCTTTTCAAATACGGTCTCGAGGAGCGGTACGTTAAAGTCCACGATAGAGCCGAGCTGGACCAAGAGACCCATGGGAACGGTCTCGACGTGTCTGCCCTCGATCAGGCACTTTTCCATAATGGATGCAGTTGCCTCGTTTGCCTTGCCCTCGCGGTAATCGTTAAGCATCTTGTCAAATTCAAAATACTGGCGCAGAATGCCGTCGTCAAAGCAAATGTCAAACGCCTTGACGGGATCGGTCTTGGCGTACAGCCAGAGCAGCACCTCGGGCTGATACAGCTTGAGCATGGTATCGGGGGTCAGGTTGATACCCGAGGAAGAGGACATCTTGCCTGCAAGACCCTTGATGCCGATAAATTCGTAGCCCTGATACAGGGGAGCCTGATGATTAAATACCTTCTTGGCAATCTGCTTGGAGTTGTTGTAAGAGCCGGTGGGCGCGGAGTGATCCTTTCCGCCGGGCTCAAAGTCAACGCCCTCGTGACGCCATCTCATTGCCCAGTCAACCTTCCAACCCAGCTTGCAGTTGTGGTTCTCTAAGAAGTTGAAGTGACCGGAGTGACCGCAGCGGCAGGTGTAGTCTGCCTCGGTGCCGTCAGCAGAGAATGCGGTGATCGTGGTAAAGTCGGTGTGGCAAGCGTCGCAGAAGATGCTGACGGGGCTGTAAGCTGCCTTTTCAGCGTCATGCTCAGCCTTGAGCTCCTCCTCGCTCTTGCTCTTGTCCTTGGTCTTGAAGGAGTCAAGGATCTCAAAGATCTCGCCGCGCTTTTGAATGGATTCCAGAATCGCGTCGGCGTAAGCACCCGAGCGGTAGAGGTCTGCCTGGTAGCGGCAGTCCAGCTTGATACCGAAAGGCTCAATGCCCTTGAGGAACTCGTCCTCAAAGTGCTTTGCGTAGTTTTCGTGGCAGCCCCAGGGGTCGGGAATATCCACGTAAGGGCAGCCGATATATTTGTCATAGCTGTTGCCCACAACCGCCTGCACGTTTGCGGGGATCTTGCGGCAACGGTCGTATTCGTCCCAGGAAATCAAAAGTCTTGCCTTTTTGCCTGCCTTTTCCAGCGCCTTGACAACGAACAAGGGGGTTGCCAGATCGCGGAAGTTACCAATGTGCACAGAGCCGGAGGGAGAAACACCGGCAGCGCAAACGTACTCGTCCTTATCGGGGTTTTGCGCGATGATCTTTTTTGCAATTTCTTCTGACCAATGCATGTTATATCTCCTTAAATTTATTTTTTTCTGAATTTATACATACTCATTCATTATATAGTATAGCACATTTTTTTTGCGCTGTCAATCGGTATGTTTTCTAATATTATGCCCGAAAATTAAAGATTTTTCGGGCATAAAAGAGCAAAAGAGGTGCAAACTAAGATCGGATATATTCCAAATATACAATGATACAATAGGAGAAACAATATATGATGCCTATCGTTGACAGAATTGCGCTGATCGTAGCCGCCATTGGAGGACTGAACTGGGGCAGCGTGGGGCTTTTCGGCTTTGACGCGGTTGCCTGGCTGTTTGGCGGGCAGGGCGCGGTGCTTTCCAGAATCGTATACGTGGCAGTTGCGCTTGCCGCCCTTTGGTGCATTTCGCTGATCTTCCGCGTCAGAGATACCTTCGAGCAGCCCGAAACGGATATGTGATAAAACAAAAGCGCCCGCACGCAAGTGCGGGCGAACTTTTGTGGAAAAATTAGTTTGCTCCCGCAGACCAAATACAACTTCACAGAAAAAACCCGCCGATTTTTCGACGGGTTTTATTTGAAATCAGGTTTTGACGTTTACAATTCCTCCGCGTAGTGGTTTTTATACCCCTCGCCGTAGATTTCCGTTGCTTTTGTCACAATCAAAAATGCGTGCTTGTCCTCCTGCTTGACAATGTCGCGCAGCTGGGGATACTGCTGGTCGTGCAGCACGCACATCAGCACCTTTTTATTCTTTTTGGTGTAAGCACCCTCTCCGTGCAGTATGGTCACGCCGGTCTCGACCTCCTTCATCAAACGGTCGGCAACCTCGTCGGGGCTGTCGGTAACGATATACACCATCTTGGCGTTGTCCTTGCCGTAAAGCACCATGTCAAGCACGGCGGAGTTGGTAAACACGGTTACAACGGCATACATTGCGACCAGAATATCGTGGAAGGCGATGGCGGAGATCAGAATAACTGTTGCGTCCAGCACCAGATAAAGACCTCCCGTTTTCATGTGGCGGAATTTGCGGCGCAGCAGCTTGACCACAATGTCAAATCCGCCCGTGGAGCCGCCGCCTCTGAATACAAGCCCGATGCCCACAGCCACCAGCACACCGCCCGCAAGAGCGGCGATCAAAAGATGCTCGTGCATATCGGGAATGAGGTGTGAAAACGCGCGCGCGATCACTTCAATTAAGGCGGAGGAAAGCGCGGTTGCGTACAGCGTGCCGATCAAAAAGCCGAATTTGAATACGATCAAGCCCAGAATCATCAAGGGTATATTGATCAAAAAGATCCACACACCCGTTCCGAGCTGAAAGTCACCGAATTTGATGATGCTGTTGAGAATGATAGATATACCGGAAACACCGCCGGGGGCTAAATGGTTGGGGTCCAGAAATACGGCAATGCCAAGGGCATAGATCGTGGCACCCACGGTCAGAAGCACAAAGCATTTGATCAGGTCCGACAGCTTTTGTTTGCGGTCAGTTTGCACGTTCGACATTTTCAATCACCTCCGGATTTGCGCGGTCTGCATCCGTGGTGCGCGGCGCGCTTTTTCTGTATTCACTGGGGGATGTGCCCACCTGCTTGATAAAGGCACGGTTAAAGGTACGCAGCGTGCCAAAGCCCACAAGCGCCGAGATCTCGGTGATGCTCTTATTGGTTCTGCGCAGGTATCTGCATGCCTCGGAAACGCGCAGCGCGTTGATGTAGTCGTTAAAGCCTGTGCCGATCTTGTTGCCGAATAGGTGGGAGATGTAATATTTGCTCAAATGCAGCTCTTCCTCCAAGGTAGCAAGGGTCAGCTCGCGCGAGTAGTTTTGCGCGCAATAGGAAACGATGGTGCGCAGCGTCAAGGAGTCGCTTTGCTCACGCTCCTTGAAGGTCATGCGGGAGAGCAGCTCTCCAAAGAAGGCAAGCAGGTAGCCCTTGGTAATGGCGTCGCGGTAATCTGCGGGCATCTGCTCGGTGCGTGAGAGCGTCATGAGCAGATTGTGCATATAGGGATCGTTGCCCACGCCGCGTACAATGGGGCTTGTGGGGGCAGCACCCGCAAAGGAGCGCGAAAGCTCGGGCATCATGTCGGGATTGATGATAAAGAGCAGGTAACGCTCCCTTTCGGCGGGATCATAGCGGTGCACCTGATTGGGAAAGACCAGCAGCACGTCACCGCTTTGCAGGGTGTATTCACCCGTATCCACCGCGCAGGTGGTGCAGCCCTCTACCATATAAACAAGCTCTAAATGGTAGTGCAGGTGTGCACCGAAGGCAAGGGGATAATGTCCGTTGAGCTCGTTGCGGCAGTGGAAATCTTCTTTTTTATTTTCATACATTGCGCCCATTTGCCTTACCTCGCATTCTTTTTATAGCGGCGCAGCTTGATCTTTCCCTTGGATGCGTTGTAGAACACGTTGGCAATCAGCGTGGGTGCGCCGTACTTACGGTAAAGGAGATAGATCAGACCGCCAATCAGCGCCAGCACCGCCAGCACCGAGATCACGATGATCAACCACTCAAAGCCCTGCACGCCGATCCTGCCGTACGCCTGAATGCGATCCAGCAGCAAGATGCAGGAGCCGTTTTCCTCAAGCTCCGGTACGCAGAGCTGTACGGATACGGTAATGGGGTCATCTCCATCCACAAGAGTGGAGAATTCGGAAACGTCAAAATATACGGTCTGCCATACGTTTGCGTCGATCTGTGTCACGTCCTCGTATACAACGCTGCCGTTGCCTGCCGAGAGCGTCTTGTCGCCCTGTTTATAAAGGCGCAGCTTAACGCTGACGGGAGAGGTGGTGTCCACGTCTGCGCACATGGTCAGCGCAAGTGCCTTGATGCCCTTGATGTCCGAGCCCTGCAGGGAGGTATTGGAAACGCCCATAAAGGCTGTGGGCTGGGTACGGTCAAGGTGAGCGGAAAGCACGGGCCAGCCCAAGGCGGCATCCTTGAAAAGCTCTAAGTAAGCGGTGCGGTCGTCGGGAGCAAAGCCGTCGCAGGTGCCGTCGGTAAAGCTGAAGAGCAGGGTGGTTTTGCCCGAGGGCTTTTCACCAAGATCTGCGCCCGTGACAAACTGACGGGTGGCTGCTTTTGTCTTTTGTGCTTCGTAAAGCGTGCTCCAGCCGGGAACGAGCGAGGGAGTACCCGTGGCGTTCAGCTGGGAGACGTCCTTGGTGTCAATGGTCATAAAGACGTTATAGAGTGCGCGTCGCTCGGTCACAATGCCGTTTTTGTCGGTCATCCACAAGCCCGAGCCGTCAATCAGGCTTTGCTTGTCGGTATGAGCGGAGTAGATCAGCGCATCCACGTGTCCGTTTTCCAGCACCTTGTAGTAGGCGTAGGCGTAGGAGGCTGCCTGCAGATTTTGGTCGTCCATGGGAGCGATCTCAAAGTCGCTGATGACGGTGTGGCGACGCTGTCCTGCATAGTAGTGATCGGACTGCGAGATCCACATAAAGTCGGAAAGGTGAGCGGGGGAGAGCGTCAGAGCGCTTGCGTGCTCGTCCGACCACATGGGATCGCTGCTCTTGTAGTGATATGCCGAGATGGCAACGCTCCAGTCAAAATCGCCGCCCTTGCGGGATTCGGTATCAAACTGGTCAAGGAAATAGTTGGTCGTCCAGTCTGCCTTGGTGGAGAGTGCATTGGTATCTGCTAAGTTGTTGCTGACGCTGACGTACACTCTGCCGTTTGCGTAGTGAGATTTGAGCGTAGAGTGTGCCAGACGAACCAGCGCGTGATAGCGGGAAACGTAGGCGGCAAATTCGGGTGCACCTGCGTTGTTGTTGACGTTGGATTCGTTGACGCTTCTGCCTACGATCAAAGCACCGCAAAAGCCGTGCGTGCCTGCAGGATCTGTGTAGCGTGCCGTAATGAAATCAAGGAAGCCTGCCATAAGCGAAGCACTCTTGTCGTCGTCCATCCAGATCGCCCAGGTGCGTCCCGTCTTGGTTGCCGCGTCGGGCGCGTACAGGCAGGAGACCAGTGCGTTTGCCTTGTCGGGGGCGGTGTGCATGCGCAGTCTGAAATACACAATGCTGCCCTGCGCAGTTGCCTGGCTGACCTGCTTGTCCAAAAGCTCCAGCTTAGCGCGGTCCAGGTAGTAGGTCTGGCCGTCGTATACGTAAGCGTGCGCGCCTGTGCCGTAACCGTCCAAAATGAGGACGGAGGGGTCAAGCTCTATGACCGTGTGCGCAACGCTCAGGTATGCCGCATCCGAGGCGATGGAGGTGTGCAGACCCTTGATAGAGGCTGCGGCGGGGAATTCTTTCGTATTTTCTGCCAGTTCGGAGACGTTGGAGATATAGGCGGGCGAGGTCAGCAGCACGTAGGAGTTGAGTGTTTTATTAAAGACTGCTACCGCGAAGGCGCAATGCAGGCGCGAGTGTGCCTGCAGGTTGCCGTCCGCATAGAGATCCACCGTGAATTTTGGATCGGTGGACATACCGGTGCTTGCCAGAGGCTGCTTGCCCGAAACGTCACTTGTGCTCTCGCCCGGCTCAAGTGCCATCAGGTAGAGCTTTTGATGATAGATATCAGAGCTCTTGAAGCTTTCGAGGTCTGCCTCTGTCAGCGCAGCCTTGATGGAGATTTCCGTGCCCTTTTTGTTGAGCTTGACCTCGGTTACCGTGCTTTCGGTCACCTCTGCCTTGTCGCCGCAGGCGGCAAGCAAGCCAAGCGTCAGCAAAAGCGTGAGCGCAAGACATAAGATTGATAACGTTTTTTTCATAACATCCTCCGTGATTTACTCATGGTTGTGATAAATTCTGGGAACGCGGGCGGTGACAAGGCAGGGGATCTCGTATGCGATCGAGTGTGCGTGACGTGCAAGGGATGCCAGCGATTGCACGTCGTTGCCGAACAGGGTGACGATATCACCGGGGCGGCAGGGAAGATCGGTGACGTCCACCATGCAAAGATCCATGCAGATTCTGCCTATCAAGGGTGCGGCAAAATCGCCCTCCTTGGTGTGCACGGTGACTTTTGTATCCGCATAGGCACGCAGCCAGCCGTCAGCATAGCCTGCCGAAAGGGTCGCAACGGTGCGGTCGCAATCGGCGCGGTAGAGTGCGCCGTAGCCGATCGGCTCACCCGCCTTGACCGTGTGCGTGTGGATCACGCGGGTCTGCAGGCGCATGACGGGGCGGAGCTGCTCGGCAGGAAAAAGATTGCAGTGGGGATTTCTGTCAAGATGGGGCGAAATGGCGGGAGCTACGCCGAATAAAAGCGCACCCACGCGCACGCCGCCGAGATAGGTTTCGGGGTAGCGCATGCAGCCGGGGCTGTTGCAGGCGTGGCAGACGGGCGGACATTTGCCGCGCGCCTCCAATTCCTGCTTGACGGCAAGGTAACGCTGCCATTGTTCGTAGCAGAAGTTGCCCGAATCCGCGTCGGACAGGTGTGTGAAAAGCCCTTCTATGCAAAATGCGTCGCAGGTATCTTGCATGGTACAAATCGCGTCCGCGGTTGCCTCTGCCTCTGCGGGGGTAAAGGCAGGGAAGCCGATGCGGTGCATGCCGGTGTCGACCTTGACGTGCACGTTGAGCCTTACGCCGGCAGCTCTTGCCGCAGCGTGCAATTCGCTTGCGTAATCGGGGGAATAGAGCGTTTGCGTCATGTCAAATCGGTGCAGAAGCGCGACGTGCGCGGGCGAGGTGTAGCCGAGAATGAGGATCTCGGCACGCTCGCGCGCAAGATCGGCAAGCGCGTAGCGGATGGCAATGCCCTCCTCGGCACAAGCCACCGCAAAATGGCGGCAGCCGGCTTGGTACAGCGCGCGTGCGCAGGGACCGATGCCGTGCCCGTATGCGTCCGCCTTGATGACGGCAACTGCGGGCGTGTCGGGGCTTTGATCTTGTATGTATTTTTTTGAAACGAGGTAATTGTGGACGAGCGCGTCCAGGTCGATATGTGCCCACACGCGGCGGTTTTCGACGGTTGCGGGCAGAATTTCATCTATATGCTTCACAGAGCGTGTGCCTCCTGAAAAGTACTATTTAAAGTATATCACAACCAGACAAATATTGCAACATGTCCGCGATAAGATTTTTGAGATTTTTTGTGTTGCTTGCGAGCGGGCTTTACGTTCCGTCGCTCGTGCATGACGCGTCCGTAAACACTTGACACCCATGTCCCCATATGCTATAATAAAGCATCAAATTCTTTTTCAAAGGAGGATGATTATGATGGGTGACACACTGCTCACTATCATTATCTTTGCAATTTACGCGATATTTATCGGCATCATGCTGCTGATCTCCGTGATCCCCTCGGTCATCAACGCCATTGGTCTTGCGCGCATTTGCAAAAAGCTGGGTGTATTTAATCCTTTTTGGCGTTGGGTGTGGGCGTTGCTCTTTCCTGCGGTTGCCATTTTGCGTGCGGGTGATGAGGCAGGCGAGCGCGAAAAGCTGTTTTGCAAAAAAATGTTTGCGCACGGTATGATCGCCATCGCGGTATTCGTGGTGTTTGCTGTGCTGACGTTCACAAGCATGGGTGCATATGCTGCCTTATCCGAAACGGCAGACAATATTGGGACGATTGTGGCATTTGTTGCAATGCTGCTGTTTGCGGTACTTGCATTTCTTGCCACCGTTTGGATGTCAATTCCCGTGTATATCTCCTATTTCCGCATTTTCAAGCTGTACATGCCTGACTGGGGCGCATGGCTGACGCTGGCGGGCATGCTTATGCTGTCCGATCTGTCGTTTTTGATTTTGCCCGTGCTCAGCTTTTTGCCCATGCAGCAGCAGCCCTATGCTCCCGTGGGAGAGTAAATACGTTTTTCTTATCAAATATCAAACGCCCAAGGACGTGCGTCCTTGGGCGTTTCCTTACATTATTATAAAGACTTACAGCGAGAAGGGGTTTTCATCGTCCTTCTTGTTGTCCTCGTCCTTTTTCTCTTCCTCGATGGGCCTTGCGTAGGGGAAGGGATTTTCATTTGCCTTTTCTTCAGCCTCGCGGCGTGCGCGCTCCTGCTCGGCTTGCTCTCTTTGCTCGTTTGCCTCACGGCTCTTGCGTGCTCTCTCCTCGGCAATTTCAATCAGCTCCTGCTCACAAGCACCGCGATCCATCAGCGCTGCAAACTGCTCGCCGTCCATGACCTCGTGCTTGACAAGGAATTCTGCCACAAAGTGCAGCTTGTCAATGTTCTCTGCCAGAATGGTCTTTGCTTGCTCAAACGCCTCGGTGATGATCTTGCTGACCTCTTCGTCAATGACGGCAGCGGTCTTGCCCGAGTGGTTGGGGCTGCCCGAAATGCTTCTGCCAAGGAAGACCTCACCGCTCTCGCCCGATCCGTAGTGGATGGGACCCAGCACGTCGGACATACCAAGCTCGGTGACCATGCGGCGTGCGATGTTGGTAGCTCTCTGAATATCGTTGGAGGCACCGCCCGAGAAGTCGCCGTTGATCATCTGCTCTGCGGCTCTGCCGCCTAACAGCATGGCGATCTCCTGCTTGAGCTCCTCGCGGTAAACGCTGAACTTGTCTTCCGTGGGAGGATTGAGCGTATAACCCAGGGCGTTGCCGCTGGGAATGATCGAGATCAGCTGAACGGGATCGATATGCGGCAGCACGTGACCGACGATGGCATGACCTGCCTCGTGGTAAGCGGTGTTGCGCAGCTCGCTCTCCTTGATCTTTCTGCTCTTCTTCTGAGGACCGGTGATGATGCGCAGGTATGCGTCGTCAATCTCCTCCATGCCCACAAGCTGCTTGTTTCTGCGAGCAGCCAGCAGAG
>JAGBXH010000176.1 GCA_017629395.1 Clostridia bacterium
CATGTGCACAAAATAATGCTCGTCCGCACCGGGCTTGTAGACGTTCCAGAAAGCCTTGCGCGTCAACTCTTCAACTGCTCTGTAATCCTTTTCGGTTTCAAGACGAATTTTGATGTTGTCCATAGTCATTCTCCTTTGTGTAGAGGTTCCACGTAGCCAGAAAATCGGGATCGACCACGACTTCTCCCGTGGAACGCAGTTTATATTCACCCGGACGCGCCCTTTTGGTTGAGCTGAGATCCGAAGGCAGCGTAAATTCCGTGCCGTCTTTTTGTTTGATTCGGATCAGTGCCTTGGTTGCCTCTGTCACGGTTCCGTATAATTGCTTTTGCTCAATGAATTGGTCATCACTTGTGTAATATGTAATGCCAACCAGCAATACCTTCCCGATCAGCTCGTCATACGTGATGGGCTTCTCGATGCCGTCCTGGTATTCCTTGCGCTCCTCGTATAAATACATGCCGAAGTCTTTGTACAGTTCGGGAATGTCGTAGATGGTCTTGCCCGTATTGGGGGAAATGCAGAGTTCGCATTCACCGGGATGCTGTGCATCAAACGTATCCCAGGCGGTGATCAGCTTGTCGGTATACGGAATTTCAAAGCTTTCCATGAAAGGGCGGTAAGCATCGGGATCTTTTGCAAAAACGGTCATGACGTTGTATTTGCCAAACAGGATTTCCTCTTGTGACTGATGGCAGCCAAACCCAAAGGTGTTCATACCGTCACCCACAAGGAAAGCGCCAATGGCATCCAGGCAATCGCAGGCGTTTTGTGCATTCATTCCATCCATATAGTAAACGTCAAAATCTTCGTGTGCATTCTTAAGGGTCTTGGATTCAGTAATGCCGTCATAGTCCTTGCGCGGCAGCTCCAGAATAAAAAATACGGGCTCATCGTGCATACAAACAAAACGCTTGATCATGTCTATTACCTTTGAAGCGTTTACGTTTGCATAGATGACGTTGTCCTTGATCTCATACGCTTCAAACAGCTTTTCGGGAAAGGGTACCGAGCAGCATTGCTTTAATTCGAGCATCATAAGTCCTCCTTTTTGATCTAGTTATATCATTATAACATAATTTTGTGAATATTGCAACCCCGCAACTGAAGGTTGCTTGCCAAGCGCGTAAAAATGTGATACAATCATACCAATGACACGTATGGAGGGAATGTATGGAAACAAAAAAAGTTATATATGATCTGCGCACAAAAATGGGACTTTCGCAAGAGGAGCTTGCAGAAAAGGTATACGTAACGCGGCAGGCGGTATCGCGCTGGGAGAACGGTGAGACCGTGCCCAATACCGAAACGCTGAAATTACTCTCTGGGCTGTTTGGGGTATCGATCAACACGCTGCTCGGCTCACCGACAGCGCTGTATTGCGCATGCTGCGGCATGCCCTTGGAGGACGCATTTATCAGCCGTGAAAAGGACGGATTTCTGAACGAGGACTACTGCAAATGGTGTTATGCGGACGGCGAATATACGCTGGATGCATGGAAGCGGTACGTTGAGATCGGAGGCAGAGAGCGGTTCGAAGAGTTCAAGCAACAGCTGGTCAAAGAATTCAATGCGCTTTTAGAGCTCGAGGGGTTACCCTACGTCACGCAGCTTAACGTGCTTTCGGGTGCGTTTATCAATATGGAATACACGCTACCGAGTGGCGTGAATGTGAAATTTCTTGACGACAATGCCACGTATCTTGGCAGTCAGCTGGAAGGCGAGGCAGGCGTGTGCTACGGCATTGCAGGGAATATGGATTTCCTTTTGATCTGCCGTTATGAAGAAAACGGTGAAAATCCCGAGTTGGTTGTGTACAAGAAAAGATAAATTTTGCCGATGAGGTCGCCCATGGCTGCCCTCATCGGCATTTTCTTTTCCATATTTGCAAAATGATATTGAACAATTGTCAAATGTGTGATATAATCTGTGTAATCGTAGGGGCGATTCAAGAATCGCCCGATGAGTTGTTATGAACATTTTCTCGGGAGGCAACACCGTGACATATATGAAAAGAACCGCGCAAGAAACCAAGATTCTGCTGCGCTCCATCCCCGCAACCGTGGTAACGCTGTTTGCGGTCAGCGTTATTTGCATGAATCTGCTTGCCAACAAAACGCTTTTGCAGCTGGACTGGATCGCGCTGGACGGCGGCATTCTGATCTCCTGGCTGTCCTTTATGTGCATGGACATCATCACCAAGCATTTCGGGCCCAAGGCGTCCACCATCATTTCTATCCATGCAGCTGCTATCAATCTCTTGACCTGCCTGATCTTTTTCGTGGCAAGCGTCATTGTATCAAACGCAGCTGACTATACCGCATTTGACAGCATTTTCGGCGGCACGTGGTTCGTGCTGCTGGGCAGTACGGTAGCATTTTTGGCATCTGCAGTGATCAATAATCTGCTCAATCACACTATAGGCAAAGCCTTTCGCAAAAATCCGGACGGCAAGCTCGCCTATGCCATGCGCACCTACGTATCCACATTTATCGGACAGTTTTTGGATAACTTCATCTTTTCCGTGATCGTGTTCGTATTCTTTGCGCCCATCTTTTGGGATGGCTTTTGCTGGACGGTGCTGCAATGCGCCACCTGTGCATTGACGGGAGCGGTTGCAGAGCTGATCATGGAGATCGTATTCTCGCCCATTGGCTACCGTATCACCAAGAAATGGCGTGCGGAAAACGTCGGGAAAGCGTATTTTGACTATGTAGAAGGGAAAAACAAGGCATGAAAATATTGATTACAGGCACATCGCAGGGCATCGGTAAAGCCATTGCAGAACGCTTTTTGGCGGCAGGGCATGACGTGATCGGCATTGACCGTCAAGCGGCAAGCATAGAAAATGCCGCATATACCCACTATGAGTGCGACGTGCGCGACAAGGAGCATTTGCCCGAGATTGAGGGCGTGGAGATCCTTGTCAATAATGCAGGCACGCAGAACGAGGACGATATCGATATCAACCTCAAGGCACTGATTCATATCACAGAAAAATACGGCGTGCAGCCCGCCATTAAATCGGTGCTCAATATCGGCTCTGCAAGCGCACATACGGGCGCGGAATTTCCCGCATATTGCGCCAGCAAGGGCGGCGTGCTGGCATATACCAAGAACGTGGCAATGCGAGTCGCCCAATACGGCGCAACCTGCAACAGCCTTGACCCGGGCGGCGTGCTGACGCCCTTGAATCAATGCGTCATTGACGATCCCGAGCTTTGGGCGCAGATCATGGATGAAACCCCGCTAAAAAAGTGGGCAACCCCCGAGGAGATTGCCGAGTGGGCATACTTTTTGACCGTGACCAACACCTTCTGCACGGGGCAGAGCATCCTTGTGGATGGCGGCGAGTCGATCAATTACCATTTCGTTTGGAAAGAATAAAATGAGCCGATACGGAAATGCATCCGTATCGGCTAACTTTATATTTGTACGATCTCTTGATTTTCTGCGTGCTTTTTGCCGCTGATCATGGTGTGTCTGACCTTTTCGGACTGTGCACCCACCAACGCTTCAAGCTCCGCAGCGGTTGCAGCGGGATCGTAGGTTTGATAACGCACTGTGATTACGTCGCCCGAATCAATATAGCTCTTGCGGTCGTTCTTGCTTGCACGCTCAATGCTGACCACCGCGCATGCGTTGGGGAACAGAATATCATGCATTTCCTTACCTGCGGCAAAGCTTTTGCGCTTGACCGTGAGCGGAACCTGAACGGTTGAAGGCTTTTTACCTTCGGTGATTTGGTGTATTTTGGATTCAATAACTGTATCTGTAAAGTCCTCTACGCCTGAAATTTCCACAACAAGGATAGCTGCCGTGGTGGCAATGATCAAGGGAAGCACGTTGTAAAATCCGCCTAATGCCTCAATGGCAAACACGCAAGCCGTGATGGGAATGCGCGAGGTTGCTCCGAGGAAGGCAGTAATGCCTAAAACGACCATTAAAATGTAATATTGTTCACTAATCAAGCCAAGAGCTTCCAAACCTCTGTAGCCAAGTGAGCCGAAGATCGCACCAAACGCCAGCGTGGGCAGGAATACACCGCCCGTTACACCCGAGGTATTGGCAATCATCATAAAGATCATGCGCACGGCAAAGATCAAAAGCAGCATGTACCAGGTGTTTTTGTGGTGCAGCAACGAGTCCACCAAATCGTGCCCGCTGCCAAGTCCATCCGCAAGACCAAAGCCAGCCAGCGCAACGACGGCAAACAGTACGGGAAATGCGAGTTTGATAGAAACCTTGCCAAGGATTTTGCGCATCAGCTTGTCAATGAGATGATAGCAATGCGTGAACAGAATGGACCATGCACCGCACATAATGCCGATGAGCAAAGATGCGTACAAGAGCCGCGGTGAGAGCGCGGGAATTTCATGAAAATGGAACAGACTTGCCGAACCGATGCCAATGTGCGCAAGCAGCTGCACGGTAATTTGTGCAGTGATCACGGAAACCGAAGCAAAGGTCAGCAGCATAGGGGAGAAACGCTTGTGCAGCTCCTCCATGGAGAAAATGATGGCAGTTACGGGAGAGCCTGTTGCAATGGAAAAGCCTGCAGAAGCACCGCCCGTCATCGCGTAGCGTCGCCAAGCAGAATGCTTTTTCCAACCAAGGCAACGAACCACGCCCTCACCGATTGCCGTACCCATCTGCACGCAAGGCCCCTCTGTGCCTAAGGGCACGCCGCCAAAGTAGGTCAGCAGCGCGGAAAAGGGCAGGATCAATACGCCTGCAAGCCATTTGAATCCGACAAGGCCGCGAATTGCCGCTACCGAGGTGGGGATACCTCCGCCTCTGCAGCTGCGCGAATAGGAAAGAATAAAGCTTGCTGTAAGTCCGATGAGAGCCGCCCCCAGCACCAGCAAGGGCAGCCACAAGGGCTTTTGACGCACCGCATCGTAAATGTACACGGAATGATGGATCACCCATTCCGCTGCCAACTTGAATGCCGTAACGACAATTGCCGATATAAAGCCGGTTGTCATGCCAAAGTAAAGGCAGGGAAAAAGCAAATTTTTGATATGTATGGTAAAGCGATTTTCCATAATATTCTCCGAGTTTTACATAGTGCCGACATTATAGCACACTCCGGGAGATTTTTCAATACGTTTTAACAAAAAGAAAGCGCCGACGAGGTCAAATCTCGCCGGCATTTTCTATATTCCGTACGTTTGGCTGACAGGGTCTTTGAAAATTCCGATTTCGGGCGTTTTGAAGGTGAAGACGATAAACAGTATCCCAATGATGCATAGCAACGCCAGGCAGAATTTTTTGCTTTGCAGAGATAGAAATACTTTGCTGTCCGCTCCTTCGCTTTCCGGTCGTCCAAACAATTTCCACTCATATACATATGCTATCGCTGCGCTGACAAAAAATATTGCAATATTGATCCAATCCGGTGAGCGACCGATCACGCCGTTATAAGTGTAAAAAAGCACGGGTATGAGCAAGAGCCCCGCGAGTGTGCCGCGCAGCTTGATGCACCAAAAATCCTTTCGATCAAGGAAAAATAGACTTTGCACCAGCGCGAAAACAAACATGGGCCAGAACAGCAGCTTCATGTGCTCCCAAGTTGATTCGTTCACGCCCGAAAACGGTGCGATCCAGGCATTCCCGCCAAGCCAATCGTACAAAAAGTGCAACACCGTGCCGCCAAGTGAGGTTGACGCAAATCCTATAAGCTGCCAAAGTCCAATCGATCTTTTCATAAAGCCCCCAAGCTTTTTTATAAAATATATTCCCGCCATGCGCGGAATATATACAAATGCCGAAAATCATTGACATATCAGCGCATTTTTGATATAATGAAAAAAACTGACGAAAGAGAAGTAAGCATATGAAAGCAACTGAAGTTGTAGCAGCCCTGATATGGCAAGGCGACAAATTTATGATATGCCAACGCCCCGCACACAAGGCAAGAGGACTGCTTTGGGAGTTTGTGGGAGGTAAGGTCGAAGAGGGGGAAACCAAGCAGCAGGCATTGATCCGCGAATGCAGCGAGGAGATTGCCGTGACGCTTTCGGTGGGGGACGTGTTTATGGACGTCACGCACGAATATCCCGACCTGACCGTGCATTTGACGCTGTTTCATGCCACTATCGCAGAGGGTATACCGCAAAAAATCGAGCACAACGACATTAAGTGGATCACACCCGCCGAGATCGATGGCTATGACTTTTGCCCCGCGGATGTGGAGATCCTTGATAAACTTCGCCAAACTTATCAATCATTTATATAATTTTGGAGGTTCCCATGATCAAATCTCGCATTGCCATTTTGCTGCTCTGCGCGCTGCTCAGCCTTGCAGGCTGCGCGGCTTACAGGGACGTGCCGCATGACGTCGGAAAAAACG
>JAGBXH010000177.1 GCA_017629395.1 Clostridia bacterium
TGCCCTTGATTTGGGGCGTATATAATTGGATCAAGCGATCCTTGGGAATCAGCGACGAGATATGCGAGCGGATGACCTTGCCGCCGCCATCGCTGTCGGTCAGCACGATGATCATGCTCTTTTGTGACAGCTTGCGCAACAGCTGCGAAAGCTCCCGATTTTTGAAAACACCGAATCCCGCCGTGGGAATGATCTGCGCCTCGATGATGGAGGACAGCTTGATCTTATCATACTTCCCTTCCACAATCACGGGATACGGCACAATCAGCTTTTCTTGCATAAAAGCTCCTTACATGAAATAGTGGATCAGCACCGCTGCGCCAAGCAGGATGCGATACACGCCAAACGGCGCAAAGCCGCGGCGCGAAACGAAATCGATCAAAAAACGGATAGAGATGCGCGAGGTCACGTACGCTGCCGCGCATGCAACCAGCAGCACAAGCACCGCAGGTGCAGGCATGCGCAAGCCGTTTTGCAGCATAAAGCGCGCAAAGCCCAGCATCTTGATGCCGCACGCCCCCAGCATAACGGGCACCGCCATGAAAAACGACAGCTCCGCAGCACTCTTGCGCGAAAGCCCCAGCAGCATACCGCCCAGCATGCAAGCACCCGAGCGCGACGTACCGGGCACCAAGGAAAGCACCTGGAAAAGCCCCACGCCAAGGCATTTGCCAAAGGGCAGCTCTGCTAAGTCGCAGGCGTCCTCCGTTTTTCCCTTGCGCATGCGCTCCGCTATGATAAAAAGCACACCGTAAAGCATCAGCATGGCGGCAACGGTGACACCGTTATAGAAAAGTCCGTCCATATCCTTGCCGCAGATGCGCGTCAAGATCGCATCGGCAGCCACGCCCGCAATGCCTGCGGGAATGCAGCCCACGATCACGCGCGACCACAAGCCAACGGCAGACCATCTTGTTTCTTGCTTGAAAAGCGGCGCAAGCAGCCGCGTATGATAGGTCGTCAAAACTGCAAAAATCGCACCAAGCTGCACCGTCACCAAAAACAGCTCCCAAAACTCCGACGCAAAGAGCGGGTGCACCTGTGTGCCCACCTGCAGCGTCAGAATATCCTCAAGCAGGATCAGATGTCCCGTAGAGCTGACGGGCAGCCACTCGGTAACGCCCTCAATGATCCCGTACACCAGCGATTTTAACAGTAAGACTCCCAATATTTCTCCTTAGAGTGAATCGGGTCTGCGCTTGTCAAAGCCCTTGGGGCTGCCTGCGCGCATGATATCACCCTCGCGAATTGCAAACGGCACGCGACACCAGAAAATCATGGAAGGGTGCGGTGCTGAAGGGATTGCCGTACCGTCGGGCGCGTACAGCTCGCAAACGTCAAAGCCCACGCCGATCTTACCGGGAGAGATGACCTCTGCTCCCTCGCCTACGCTGACCTTGTTGCGCTGTACGAAGCGGTACAGCCTGCCCTGCTCTGTTTCCATAGGCACGCCTGCAGCCTCTACCACACTTGCTTCCTCTTGATTATATTCCGTTGCCGTTGCAAAATATGCTTTTTCGCGCATATATCCGCACTCACCCAGCAGCTGCGGGTTGTTCATGGGGTCGTCAAGGTAAAATCCCGTACCGTAGGTGCGGTGCGAAACGCTTTCCAGCTCGGTCAGCCATTCGGAGTTGAACGCATAGCCCTCGGGATCGGCAGTATAGGCATCCATCGCCATGCGGTAGGCGTTGGTGACCACAGCGGTATAGTACGCGCTCTTCATTCTGCCCTCTATCTTAAAGGAATCAATGCCGCTGTTCATGAGCTGCGGAATGCACTCGATGGTGCACATATCCTTGGAGGACATGATAAACGTGCCGTGCTCGTTCTGCTCGATCGGAATGGGCATTTCGGGACGCTTTTCCTCCACCAGCACGTAA
>JAGBXH010000178.1 GCA_017629395.1 Clostridia bacterium
GCCCCTGATTGTGGAAAATGCGCACGTTCGGCTTAATGGCGCGTGCAGCAGCGTTTACGCCCTCATAATATTTCTTATACGTCACGCCTGCAAGACGCACGTAGGAGAAGAAATCCTCGGGATCCCAGCCCTGCTCGATCACCTTTGCGCGGCAGTAGGGGCAGAAGCAAGCGCGCTCGCCGACAATGTCAAGGAAAATGCCGACGGGATCGTAGCGGCGCACGACCTCTTCTACTTGCGCGATCAGCGTATCGTAATAAGGCGAGTTCATGCAAAGCAGGTGATAGGTAGGACCGTGCTCGGGCACGTAATGCATGCCGTTTTCCTCGGTGATTGTGGGATATTTGTGCTCGGGTGCTTGCAGCATGCTGTGTTCGGGGTGCTCGTAGAAGTATTTTTCGTCAAAGCCTGCGGAAATGTAGATGGGGGCTTGCACACCGATCTCGGCACAAGCTTCAAGCATCTGTCCAAGCAGGTCAAAGTTCAGCTGCGGGTGAATCTTGTTTGCCTTTGAAGGGAAGTATGCCCAGCCGTGGTGGCACTTGGCAAATACCGTGATGGAATTGACGTGCCCTCTCTGCAGGCACTCCTGAAATTGCTTTTTGTCAAATTTAGAGCCGATTCCCGGAACATGCTCCGAGGTGTGAAAATCCAAGTGAACTTGTCTTTGCGGTAAGGTGTGCATAAAAATTCCCCTTTCGGTGTTGTTGATTTTATTGTAGCACAGATTTAGCGAAAAAGCAAGAGAATTTTATGGATACGCGGGCGATTCTTGAATCGCCCCTACGAATACGTGAACAATAAACGGTAGGGGCGATTCAGGAATCGCCCGTAATAAATTTCGTAGGGGCGATCAGTGATCGCCCGCCCCCCAGGGCACTGTCTTGTTCTCCCCGCGCCGTAGAAACACAAAAACAAAATGGGCTGACGCTTTTGCGTCAGCCCGAATGTTTACTTAGTCGGTGGTGTAGTTATCGAAATAACCCTGGATGAAGACGATAGGCGTGCCCTTGTCGCCCGAGCCGGAGGTCAGGTCGCAAAGAGAGCCGATCAGGTCGGTCAATCTTCTGGGGGTGGTACCCTCGGAAGCCATCTGACCAACGAGGTTGCTGTCCTTTTCCACGATCTTTTGCTTGATCGCATCCTTGAGCTCGTCACCGGAGAGTGCGGAGAACTCGTTGTCAGCCAGGTACTTGAGCTTGAGCTCGTTGGGCGTACCCTCCAGACCCTTGGTGTATGCGGGGGCTACGACCGGGTCAGCCAGCTCCCAGATCTTACCTACGGGATCCTTGAACGCACCGTCACCGTAGACCATGACCTCCATGACCTTGCCGGTTGCGTCATACAGCTTCTTCTGAATAGCGTCTACCACGACCTGGCAATCTCTGGGGAACAGCTTGACCTGATCCTCGGTTGCCTTGTTGGAGCCCAGCAGACCGTAGCTCTCATTATAGCCGCTACCATCAATGCTTTCGGTCAGAATATCGTCCAGACCCAGCGCAATCTCTGCGCCTGCAGCCTTGAGCATGCGCTTGGTGCGTGCTCTGGTATGAATGTCGCAGCAAAGCACGTTCTTGGTGTAGTCCAGAATTGCCTTGGGGTTATTTGCAAAAATGATCTCACAGTCAGCGCCCGCCTCGCGGATCAGCTGCTCATAGTATTCTACGTAGTCCACGCCGGTAAAGGTGTGCTTTTCGTAGCCGAACAGCTCGCGGTACTGAGAAAGGCTCAGCACGTCGCGGTAGGGGTCAACACCCTTCTCGTCCATCATTTCCACGCTGATCAGGTGGTTGCCAACCTCGTCGGAGGGGTAGGACAGCATCAGCACGATCTTCTTAGCGCCCTTTGCAATGCCGCGCAGGCAGATAGCAAAGCGGTTACGGCTCAGGATCGGGAAGATCACGCCGACGGTTTCGCCGCCAAACTTGGCGCGCACGTCGGTAGCGATATCGTCAACGGATGCGTAGTTACCCTGCGCACGGGCTACAACAGCCTCGGTCATGGCTACGATATCTCTGTCATGGAATGCAAAGCCTGCATCAGCAGAAGCATCGAGAATACAAGAAGTTACGATTTCGGTGATGTCATCACCCTGACGGATGATAGGGGCGCGAACGCCGCGGGAAATGGTGCCGATCATGCGACTCATATATTTATCTCCTTCAAATGCGCCGTGCGTGTCGAAAAAACACCACTACGGCAGTGTACAATTTTAACCACAGTATATTATAACACCTTTTGCGCTTCATTGCAATATTTTTTGCAAAAAAAATCGGATTTTTTAGAAAAAGAAGTCCGAGGCGAAGCCTCGGACTGTCATATTTGCGCTTACTTTTTGGTCTTGTAATGCGAAAGCTGGCTGCGTTCCTCTTTTTTGAGCTTTTCGGTGATCGCCATGTTCTCAATCATGAGCTTGACGATGCGCTCAAGGGTGGAATTCTCGGAATAATCCGCCACGCAGACGTAGTTGATGCGGTCGTCGTCTACCAAGGGCTTGACCGTGTCGCCCTTGCCCTCGGGATAGACCGCAATGGATTTACCTCCGCGCTCCTTGACCATCTTCATGCAGGGAATATCGGTCATACCGTCGCCAAGATAGATCATGTTCTGATAGGAAATGCGGCGCAGGCTCTCGTCCTGCTCGCGGTTGACGCCCTCGTCGTCGGTCAGATCCAGCACGCCCTTGGAAATGCGGTAGATATACTGCGTTTTGAGCGTGTAGTTGATGGCGTGTGCGGGCCATACCGCCTCGCCGTTTTGGTCATATACGTATCTGCAGGCAAATACCTTTTTGAAATACTTTGCAATGGGCGTACCCTCGATGATCTCGTACGTGCCGGACGAAATGATATAGTGCTCAATATTAACGCCCATGGATTTGCCAAAGGCATTGATGCGGTCAAACCAAGTGGCGACACCGCTGAAGAGCTCTACGTGCTCACCGCAGGAGCGCAGATATTCCTCGGTCAGGGGAATGCCCTTCTCCTTGCATTTCTTGATCATGACCAGCATGTAAGCAAGGATCTTTTCCATTTCACATTGCTTTGTCAGGTTGGCAGCCTCGCCCCAGAACTCCGCGGGGGTCATGCCAAGATTTTTTATAAAGTCATATTCCTGCATGTCGGTGGTGCAGAGTGTTTTATCAAAATCGTACAGAATACCAATGGTCGTTTTGCTCATTTCAATCTCCTTTCTTTGAGGTGATCTATATCAGATTGTTTTAGTCAGGGAGTAATATTCTATCATAGAATTCCCAATAAATCAAGAGCAAAACGCATTTTTCTACAAATGTCACAAAAACGCTTTAGCGCAGTACAAAACGGGGAGGGCGAGGGCGTCAGATTCCGCGAAAAAGGGGAGGGCATGGAATGCAATGTCATTAAGTTAAGAAAAAAACACTGCAGGCAAGAAAGCGGAACGGATGCGCGCAAAAAGCCGTCCCCTCGGGGGAAGGAGGGCTCCCGCAAGCTTGCGCAGTGGGAGGAAGGGGAATGTGCGTGAAAGTCGGGCAGGTGAATTTCGAGCAGAAACTGTCTTGATTTTGCAAA
>JAGBXH010000024.1 GCA_017629395.1 Clostridia bacterium
CTTCGCTCAGGTTGAGTTTTAGATGTTGGACTTCGCAGAAGTCCAGCATCAGGGTGGCGTCAGAAATACTCGAAAGCAAAAAGACATTACACGCCACCATGCCTTTCTGAAAAAGGCGGGCGAAAACTTTCGTGAGTGGGGCTGCTGTGATTACTCGTCCTCGGGAGAGCAGTCCTTGATGCCTGTCATGCCGCCCACGGGCTTAAAGCCGTCTACCTCACCGCGCTGGATAGCACCGTAGATGCGGTAGCGCAATCCCTTGTTCTTGCGGTCCAGCTCGTTGATGAGGTTGTGCATCTCCTCGCGTTGTGTGTTTTTATCGGCAGGGCAGGGGGATGCGATGACGGGCAGCTCGACCTTGCGTGCAAAGTCCTTGACGTGCCGCTCAGGCATATAGATCAGGGGGCGGATAACGCGGATGCCCACGCGCGACAGATCGGTCACGGGCTGGAAGCAGCCGATGCGTCCCTCGAAGAACAGATTGAGCATAAAGGTATCCACCACGTCGTCGAAGTGATGACCGAGAGCTACCGTGGTGCAGCCGATCGACTTGGCGTAATTATTCAGTGCGCCGCGGCGCATTTTAGCGCACAGCGCGCAGGGGTTGGATTCCTTACGGATCTCGAAAATGACCTTGTAGATATCGGTGGGAACGATATGGTATTCCACCTCCAGCTCGTCGCAAAGCTTTTGAATACCGGAAAAATCCATACCGCCCGCAAAGCCCATATCCACGGTCACGGCGACCACCTCAAATGGTACTGGGTAAAAGCGGCGCAGGTGCGCAAGGGCACAAAGCAGGGTCAGCGAGTCCTTGCCTGCGGATACGCCCACGGCAATTTTGTCGCCCGGGCGGATCATGTCGTAGTCCGCGAGTGCGCGGCGCGTATAGCTTAAAAGACGCTTTATATGTTCCATAGATCCGATTCACTCCAGCTGCAGGTTTGATAAATTTGTGCGGCGCGCGCGCTTTGCGTGCCGTTTTGCGTTAAAATTAAGGTAGGGGAGATGCGCATGCCGTGCGCGGCTCCTTTTTTTGCTTCAATGAGCACCATGCCGGGCTCTGCGTTCTCGTCACCCTGCACAAGGCTCATGCGCTTGGGCTCAAGCTTATGGCGTGCTAGAGCCTCCATCAGCTCACTCAGGCGATCGGGGCGCCACACCACGTAAAAGCTGCCGCCGTGCTTGAGCACTCTTGCGGCTGCTGCGCAAAAATCATCCACACCGCCCTTGACCTCGTGGCGCGCGATATACTTGGCGTCCGAGTCGTTGCGCTTGCCGGCGTTCGTTTTCATATACGGGGGATTGGCGGTCACGATGCTGACCTGGCCGCCGAGATCGGCTGCTGTCAGCTCGCGCAGATCCTTGTAAAGCGGGGTCAGGCGATCTGCCATTTCGTTGATTGCGGCGTTCCTGCCTATGATATCGGCAAATTCTTCCTGTACCTCGACCGCATATGCGTGCGCAAATTTGTTTTTTGCAAGGCACAACAGGGGAATAATGCCCGTGCCGCTGCCAAGATCGACCGCGCGTGCCGAAGCCGCGGGGCGGACGTAAGCGGCAAGCAGATAGGCGTCAGTGCCGTAGCGCAAGCCGTCCTTGCGCTGGATCAGGCGCAGCTGCTCATTGACAGCGTCAAGCGTTTCATTCGTTCTTAGCATAAAAACTCCTTGAATCGATCAGCATCAAAAGCATAGGGGCTCGCAAACTGCGAACCCCTTTTGCAAGATGCTATGTATGCGTGTCTCGGGTGAATTATTCAGCCTCGGGAGCACTTACAGGGCATACGTCAGCGCAGCTGCCGCAACCGATGCAAGCATCAGCGTCGATCTCGTACTTGCCGTCGCCTTCCTTAATTGCGCTGGTGGGGCACTCCTCAGCACATGCGCCGCAGGAGATGCAATCGTCATTAATCTTGTAAGCCATGGTTGTTTCCTCCGTTTGAGTTTTTTTGTACACATACATTTTATCACAAAAGTATGAAAATGCAATAGGTTTTTGTAAAAAAGTCAAAAAAATTTATTGTGATTTATTCGTCGTCATCCGTGCTCTTGCGATTGGGACGGGAGAGCACCTGCACCTTATCGCGGTGGATCTGGATCGGAGCACCGTCAGTATCCTTGAGCTTGACCTTGATCAGACCGCGCAAAGGGGAGGTCTCCACGACCACGCCTACACCGTCGGGGGTTTTGACCACGCTGTCCACGGGGGGGGTGAGCTTGATCTCCTCCACGTAAGCCTCGTGCTCATAGCGCAGGCAGCACATCAGTCTGCCGCAAACGCCCGAGATCTTGTTGGAGTTGAGCGAAAGGCTTTGCTCCTTCGCCATTTTGATGGATACCTGACCGAAATCGGAAAGGAAGGTCGCGCAGCAAAGAGGTCTGCCGCAAGCACCCAGACCGCCCATGAGCTTAGCCTCGTCACGGATGCCGATCTGACGCAGCTCGATACGGGTGCGGAATACGCTTGCCAGATCCTTGACCAGCTCGCGGAAGTCTACTCTGCCTGCAGAGGTGAAATAGAACAGCAGCTTGGAGTTATCAAAGGTGTACTGTGCCTCAACAAGCTTCATATCCAGCTCGTGCTGGGCGATCTTTTCACCGCAGATGCGGAATGCCTCTGCTTCTTTTTCCTTGTTTTCCTTATGGTGCTTGAGATCCTCCGGGGTCGCGCAGCGCATGACCTCCTTGAGCGGCTTGACGATCTCACTGTCGCACACCTTACGGTTTGCAACCCAGACAACGCCGTATTCCGGACCGCGTGCAGTCTCCACAATAACGGGATCGCCCTTAGCGAGCTTGTTTTTGCCCGGAGCGAAGTAATAGACCTTGCCCTCCTCCTTAAAGCGCACGCCGACGACCTCGGTCACCTCCGCGTCGGGGGCAAAGGTGGGTACGGAATGCGTGGGAACAGACTCTAAGATGGAAGCGTCCGCCAAGGGGAGTGCTTCCTCCTGCGCGGGGGCTTGCTGTGCCTGCTTGGATTCCTTTACGATCTGCTTGAGCTCGTTGATCGAGATATCCGCGGGCATTTGCAGCACGGGCTCCTGCGCACTCTCGCGAGCGGGCTTTTGTCCGCCGCGGCCGGAGCGATGCTTGGAGCGCTTTTTACCTGCCTCACCCGTGGGCTGCCCTGCCTGCTGGCTCTGCTTGTTCTGTAAAGGCTGCTTTTGACCCTGCTTGGGCTGGCTTTGCTTGTTGTTCTGTTTTTGGGGCTGCTGCGCCTTGGCTTGCTCGGGAGCGTTTACCTGTGCCTGCGCATTCTGCTCCTTCTGCTCGGGCTTTTTGTGGGGGCGATGATGATGCGGACGGTGGTTCTTTCCGCTCTTTCCTGCGCCCTGCTCGGGGGCTTTATTGTTTTGCTGATTGTTTTCCATAGTTATCTCCATTTATGAATGTTCAAAGTATGCCTGCCGAAACTGCCATTTCGGAGATGGCAATACGAATATTGGCGTTCCTTTGAGAAATGCTTTCGGTTGCGTTTTCCACGGCGCAAAGCAGCTGCAGCAGATCCGAAAGTGAATAGCGCAAGGCGCATTCGACTGCGGCATCGCGATCCGTAAAAAAGCAGAGCGGGACGGTAGCCGGATCGCAGCGCTGCACCGCGATCAGATCGCGCAAAGCGCGCATCAAGGTTTCTAACTTGTAGGTCACTTCTTCTCGTCCCAGGGCTGAGCGGCTGTCGTCCTTGCGAATACCGTAGGGAGTAAGCGCGGAAATGACTCTCTCTCCTTTGGCAGGAGCGGCTTGCAGCAGATCCATCGCTGCCTGTCGTGCTTCCAGGATGGGGGCGCTTTGCTTGGGGGAGAGCAGGTCGAGCGCTTTGCCAATGCTGCCGTCGGCTGCCATGAGCAGCTGCTCAAGCTCGTTTCCACCAGGCAGGCTCGTGCCTGC
>JAGBXH010000179.1 GCA_017629395.1 Clostridia bacterium
ATCGTCGGTAAGGAGGACACCATTGATATGCTGCTGGTTTCCATGCTTTGCGGCGGTCACGTGCTGTTGGAGGACGTACCCGGCACGGGTAAGACCATGCTGATCAAGTCGCTTGCTGCCAGCGTGGGCTGCGATTTCAAGCGTATCCAGTTCACCCCCGACCTTTTGCCCTCGGATATCACGGGTATCAATTTCTTTAACATGAAGAAGTCCGAGTTTGAGTTTGTGCCCGGTCCCATCTTTGCTAACATCGTGCTGGCAGACGAGATCAACCGTGCAACTCCCAAAACCCAGTCGGGTCTTTTGGAGTGTATGGAGGAGGGGCAGACCACCATTGACGGCAAGACCTATCGTTTAGCTGCTCCGTTTATGGTCATTGCAACGCAGAACCCCGTGGAAAATATGGGTACCTTCCCGCTGCCCGAGGCACAGCTGGACAGATTTTTGATGAAGGGCAGCATGGATTATCCCAACCACATGGAGGGTGTGGATATTTTGGCGCGCTTTGATAAGGCAAGCCCCTTGGAAACGCTCTCGCCCGTGGTCACGCAGCAGGAGCTGTGCCGTGCCATTGAGGAATTGCCCCGTGTTTACGTTTGCCGTGAGCTGATGAGCTACATGACCAATATTGTGGAAAGAACCAGAAAATACCCCAAGGTCATTCTCGGCGTCAGCCCGCGTGGCGCGCTGTCCCTGATGCGTGCGGCAAAGGGCTATGCGGCAATCGCAGGCAGAAACTACGTCATTCCGGATGACGTCAAGCGTGCTGCTCACCCCGTGCTGGATCACAGAATTATGTTAGAAAACTCCGCGCGCATTCATAAGAATGCCGCATACAACGTCGTAGAGGACATTCTCGGCACCGTTACCGTTCCCACCGAGGCTGTGTTTGAGGAAAGATAATGTCGCCTGAAGCATTAAAGGGAATTGCCGAGTATATTACCAACATGGCGGACAAGATCGCGGAGTTTACCAGATCTCCGTGGTTTTACGTGTTAGTCACGCTTGCCGTGCTTGGCTTGCTCGCGCTGATCGTGTACCGCATTTATATCGCCCTGCGCAATAAACGTCTTGGAAATATCGAGTATTCGCGTGAATTCTCCGAGGTGGGTGTGTACGAGGGCGACGAGGTGGAGCTGATCGAAACCGTGCGCAATACAAGCGGATTTCCGCTTTTGTGGGTGGATATCGAGTCGTATTTCTATAACGAGCTGGAGCTGGAGGAATACGAGAGAGATCCAGACGACAAAAATTCCATGCAATATCTGATCAGCCGCTTCAATCTGTGGCCGTATATGCAGATCCGCCGCAAACACAAGGTCATTTGCAAAAAAAGAGGGCATTACAATCTGCACGTAGCGTCCATCTACTCCAAGTCGGGGCCGCTTGCGCAGGATGCGCCTGCCCAGATCTACGTTTATCCCAAGGCGATCCCGCTGGATATGCAGGATTTTGCCCAGGGGCGACTGCAGGGGGACTACGTCAGCCGCCGCCCGCTGTATCAGGATCCGTTTTCCTTTGCGGGCATTCGAGATTACCGCTTTGGCGACCAGATCTCGCAGATCAACTTCAAGGCTTCCGCGCGCGTGCCGTTCGGCGGCGCGGCAACCTCGCCCTTCAAGGTCAATTCCAGAGAGTTTTGCGCCAGCCGACGCATGATGATCTATATGGACTTCCATCTGCCCATGGGCATGAGCATGGATGGCGAGGAATATAACCGTCGCGGTGAGCAGGGGCTTTCCTTCTGTGCCGCGCTTGTCAGAGATGCGGCGTACGGGGGATTTCGCGTGGGCTTTGCTGCCAATTGCAAGTCGCAAAACGGCGAGATGTCCTTGCGCTTCCCCTGCGAGAGCGGTGAAGCGCACATGCTTGCCATCTTAAAGGAAATGGCATGCATTACCCCGCGTGAGGGCGGCTCGTTTGCTTCGCTTCTTGAAAGTGCCGTGACCGAGGGCATTGCCGACACCGAGATCGTGATCGTGGCATTTGCCGAAAACCCCGACGTGCAGGCGAGGACCGATGCCTTGGAGCGTCTCGGCAACTCGGTGCAGGTCATCATTTTAGAGGGGGAGGGTGTGTACGATGGCGAGTGAAGCACAACTGAACATACGCTATACCGAGCTGATGCATCGGTTTGGGGGCACCTCCACCTGGCGCGAATTTTTGGAGCTTGCCAAGCAATTTCATGAGCTGGAAAACTTCAAGGATGCGTCCACCTATTATACCAAGTGCATCCGCGCCGCATCTGCGGGGGCATATCGCGAATACCGCGAGGAGTTTACCTCCCGCGAGGATCTGACCAGCAAGGATTATTTTGAGGCTGCGGCTGTGCTCTCTCAGATTTCGGACTATATGGATGCGCGCGAGTGGGCGCGTACGTATAAGGCAAAGGCAACTGCTTTGTGCTATGCCGAGGCGATCGCGCTGTACGAGCAGTGCGAGGGACGCTGGCAGGATATGCGCGAGGCGTATTGCAAGATGAATCAGATCAAGGGATATAAGGATTCCCGCGATCTTGCCGAGCGTTACGGCAAGCATTACACAGAGTGCGCATACAGGGCGGCTGTTGAGCTGATGGAAAAGGCGCAGTCGGGACCCGAGTACGAGGAGGCTGCCGAGATCTTTGAGCAGATCCGCGAGTATTCCGACAGCGCACAGCTTGCGCAGAAGTGCCGCAAGGCTATGTCCAAATTCCGTTCGAGTGCACCTAAAAAAGCCAAAGCATCTAAAAAAGCGGATGAAACCCCGGACAAAAACGACGCTCCGCAAGCCGAGATCGTGCGCAAAAAGCGTGCACGAGCTGAGGATAGCGTCAGCGGCGTGGATTTTGCCGAAATCTGGCGCACCATCAATAAAAAGCGACTGATTGCAGGGCTTGTGGGCTTGGTCGTGTGCGGTGTGGGACTTTGGGGCTCAAGCTTTTTCGCGGCGCATAATATTGACTATTCCAATGAATTTTTAATGCTGCACGGCGATAAGATCCGCGGGCTTTGCGTGCTCATGGTCATTGTGGGTGCGGTGTTTGCCATCGTGCAATTCTTCCGCATGCTCAGCCCCTCGCTCAAGCGCAAAATGGCACTCAAGGCTTTGGAGATCGGCAAGCGCGTGGCAAAGCCGGTCGTCAAAACGCTCAATCGTGTGCTGGGGCTTGTGGGCATTTCTATCGGCAAGCAAAGGCTCAAGGGCAAGGATGAAAAGAGCTTTGTTTACGTGGAAAAGCCTGCCAAAGCCAAGAAAAACAAAAAGCTGCGCAACGAGGCAAAGTGGCACGAGCTGCCCGATAACGCCGCGCGCGTGCGCTTCATTTTCGTGGATTATATGATCCGCCGCATCAAGCAAGGGTATCGCATCAAGTATTCGCAAACGCC
>JAGBXH010000025.1 GCA_017629395.1 Clostridia bacterium
CCGTCCTTTTCCAGCACGATCTTCAGCAGCTCGCGGATATCGGGCTCGTCGTCCACCACAAGAATTTTATATTGTTCGGGCATGCTTTTGCCTCCTTTTACACTGTGTATGTGCTTATTATACCATAAAAAAGACAAAATGCAAAGTAATTTTTATGGTTCTTAATAATTTTTTATACTTTTCAAACTTTTTTCGAAAAAGGTATTGCTTTTTCAAAAAAGGTGTGATATAATACATTCGCTTTGGAGGCATAGCTCAACTGGTTAGAGTGCTTGCTTGACATGCAAGAGGTCACTGGTTCGATTCCAGTTGTCTCCACCAAAAAGAACAGGGACGGCAAAAAGCCGTCCCTGTTCTTTTTGGTGCGGTTCCACCGAATCTGAACCATGCCTAAGAGCAGATGCCTATCGGGCAGCTGCTCTTAAGCATGGTTTGCGCCGGTTGCCCATCAGCTTCGGTTGCGCTTTGGCGCAAACATTGGTTCAGATTCCAGTTGTCCGCCATTTGGACAACTTTTTTTCTTAGGCATAGTATGTATATATAAAAAATTATTAAGAACCATAAAAATTACTTTGCAATTTGTCTTTTTTATGGTATAATAAGCACATACACAGCGTAAAAGGAGGCAAAAGCATGCCCGAACAATATAAAATACTCGTGGTGGATGACGAGCCCGATATTCGTCAGCTGCTGAAAATCGTACTCGAAAAGGACGGATATGCCGTCATCGAGGCGCAAAACGGTGAGCAGGCGGTGGAGCTGGTCAAGTCAGACTCTGCGCTTTCCTTGGTGATCATGGATATCATGATGCCCAAGATGAACGGTGTGGATGCCGCAGCCGAAATCCGTGCCGCATCGTCCATGCCTATTCTGTTTCTGACCGCCAAGAGCGCGGACAATGACAAGGTACTGGCGTTTGGCAGCGGCGGCGACGACTATATCGTAAAGCCCTTTTATGCAACCGATCTCAAGCTGCGCGTTAGCGCACTCTTGCGCAGATGGAATCAGTATCGTAAGGAGTCCTTGCAGGAGGAGCAATTCAAGCCGGAGCTGAATGCCGAGGAAAAAGCGTTGTATAAGGGAGGCGAGAAGATCTCTCTGACGGAAAAGGAATACGAGCTGTTTGCGCTGCTCTACGGTGCACGCGGACGCACTTTTAGCACGGTAGAGCTTTACGAAACGGTTTGGCACGAGACCTACCTCCCCAGCTCTACCAATACCGTGCTGGTACATATTGCCAATCTGCGCAAAAAGCTGGGAGACGACCAGAATATGATCCGCACCGTGTGGGGAAAGGGGTACGTCATTGACTAAACAAACGAGAAAAAAGAAGTACCGTTCTTCCTTGCTGTGGAAGCACGTTGGTGTGATCATCATCGCACTTGCCATTGGCTTGGGTGCGTATTTCGCGCTCGCTCCCTTGTTTCGTTACATGATCGAGCATGAGTACATGAACGATGAAAAGGAGCGCGAGAGGATTGAAGAGGTGCTTGTCAATTTCAAAAGCTGGGTGGAGCAGAGCGATATCAGCTCGGACAACATGGCAGCGATGCTGGATTGGTTCAAGGAAAACAAGAACTTCAAGCTGATCGTGCTGGAGGGTGTGGAGGCTGACACCGTGCCCGATACGCAAAAATACGATTACAGCATTGAGGTGGAATTTTCCGACAAGACCGCAATTGTGGCGGCACAGGACTATTCCGACGTGCTGCTGGTACTTGGTGACGTGTTTGCGGGCAGCGTTGCCATTATGCTGTTTATTCTGATCGTTATCGTGTACTATCAAGCGGAAATCTCGCGTATCATGCGACTTTCGCGTGACGTCAAAGCCATTGCACGCGGCGATTTGCAGGGTAGGATCGGCAAGCACGGCAACGATGAGATCGCGCAGCTTGCCGAGCACGTGGGCGGCATGAGGGATTCCATTGTGCAGAAAATGGAGGAAAAGGAGCAGGCTTGGCGCGCCAATCAGGATCTGATCACTTCGATTTCGCACGATATCCGCACGCCTCTTACCTCGCTTTTGGGCTACCTTGAGCTCATGGATGCACACAGGGAAAATCTGACCGAGGAGCAGCAAAAGTATCTTTCGGTCTGCACCGAGAACGCAGGCAGGATCAAGCGTCAGTCTGATGAGCTATTCAATTATTTTCTTGCCTACGGACATAAGGATGATACCGTTCCCTTGGAGCAGTACAACGCTGCTGTGCTGTTTGATCAGCTGCTCTCCGAGCGATTTATGTCGGCGGAGATCTCCAACGTGCCTTTGCAATACGAGCTCTCTCCTACGCTTGAGGGTGTGCGCGTGTATACCAACGTGGATTATCTGAGCCGCGTGCTGGATAACCTTTACAGCAATATCGTCAAGTATGCCGATCACCAAATCCCCGCTGTTTTTTACGTGGAATACCGCGACCGTATGGTGGTGGTGACGGGTGAAAACAAGATCGCCAAGCATTCCGGCAAGGTGGAGAGCACCAAGCTGGGGCTTTTGACCTGCGAGAGCATTATGCACGCATTGCAGGGCAGCTTCCGCACGCAAAAGAAGGACGACACCTTCACCGTGGTGCTGTCGTTGCCGACAAGGTAAAGATAAAAGACCGGGCTCTATGGGGCTGCGGAAATAGCGGGAATAATAGCAGGAATTTGTTCGATTTTGAGCAGATTCCTGCTTTTTTATGCAATGTAGCAAATTTTGTTGCCGCATTTGTGTCATAAATCCATTCTATTCGCGCTCTCCCCCCTGCGCTTGGCACAGGGCAGCGCTGATATTCCCCCCTCCCGGAGGGGGGCTTTGATGGTAGCATCTCGCTTTTCTAAACCGAAACGCAACTGACAACGGTAACTTGAATTACCGAAA
>JAGBXH010000026.1 GCA_017629395.1 Clostridia bacterium
GATTCTGGATGCGCGCAGTATTGACGAGGGTTATTTGAGCGAAGGCGGCGGTGTCGCCGTGCCGGAATAATCAAATATGATAGCAAAAAGCACCCCGCGGGGTGCTTTTTGTATTTTTCCTCTGTACAAATGCCGTATTTTATGGTATAATAGGCAAAAGACTCCAAGGAGGAATGAATATGCGCAAATTTTTGCAGATGCTTTTGCCGCTTTTACTGGCAGGAACTATGGTTTTGGGAATGGTGGCGTGCACGCCCTCGACACCCGAGCAGCCGGACGAGGAAACAAGCGGCAGCACGGAAAGCGGCACACAGCCCGACGCGGAGGATACCACCGCAGCCGATACGCCCGACGTGCCCGACGGCGAGGTCGTCAAAGCCGTGCGCGAGCAGCTGACCTTTGACGCAGCCGTGACGATTGCCGAGCAAGACGGCGGTGCGCGCGTGACGCACAAGGACGGGCTGAGCTACCTTGCAAGCGGCTATACCTCGCTTGCAGGCAATATGCTGCATTTTACCACGGGGTTGAAGCTTACGTTTGACACCGCGTTGACGGCTGATGCATTTAACCGATTTACGATCGGCTACGTTTCCACGCAGCCCTTATACGGTACGGTGACGTATACGGTTGACGGCAAGCGCGTGACCGACGATTTTTACTTGGAAGCGGGCACGGATACCTTTTCCTGCGTGATCGGTCAATACCTGGACGGCAAGAAGGGCAAGGAAATTCATCGCATGACCTTTGAGAGCTGCAACGATCAGCCCACGGAATTTGCGCTTTGCGTGCTGCGCGTGCAGGATTACCCCGTGTACGCCGAGGATATGGACACGTATTATATCGAAAACAGCCGCTATAAGCTGGGCATTCGTCTTGCCTGGGGCGGCGGCGTCAATTATCTGCTGGATAAGCAATGCGAGATCAAGGGGCTTGGCAATCTGGTCAATCAAGCCGATACGGGGCGTCTGATCCAGCAATCCTATTACGGCGTGGTGCGCAACGACGAGTTCGAGCCCGGTGAATTCAACGGCAGCCAATGGTGCTATAACCCCATTCAGGGCGGCGATAAGTACCTCAACCACAGCCGCATCATTGATATCGTCGTCACCGCGCAATCGGTATACGTCAAGGCGCAGGCAATGGATTGGGCAAAGGAAAACTATCTGACGCCCGCCTATATGGAAAACGCCTATACGCTGTATGCCGACCGCATTGAGGTTGACAACCGCTTCGTGGACTTTTCGAACTGGACGCACCGCCTGGTCGAGCAGGAGCTGCCCGCGTTCTATACGGTCAGCTATCTGAGCGCATTTACCTTCTATAACGGTACCGAGCCCTGGACGGGGGATACGCTCTCTTACCGCAACGACCTTAAATTCTGGGGGGATCACCTCTGGGTGGGCGATTGTTATTTCCGCCTGCGTGAGTCTAACACCGAATCGTGGTGTGCCTGGACCAATCCCACCGACGGCTACGGCATCGGCTTGTTCGTGCCCGGTGTCGATGCCTTTAAGGCGGGCTGCTATCAGTTTGATAACGCCAAGGACGCCAAGGCTGCCTCTACCAATTACGTAGCCCCTTTGATGAACTTGACCATGCATTCCTTTGAGCCCATTGCGTACAGCTATCTGATTGCAACCGGCACGGTGCCCGAGATGCGTGACCTGTTTACGGCATACCGCGATTTTGCCGATAACGCTTCGCTGCAGAATCACGCGCAGTCCATGCGCATTCCGGACAGCACAGAGGTGTTCAACGAATACTATTACAACGGCACCGATCCGATTCCCGAAAGAGGGCCGGAGGAGCAAGCTCCCGAGATCAAGACCGAGCCTGTGCTGGATCTGACCACCAAGGCAGATGCTACCTTGGTCATTCCGACCGGTAACACGCAGGTCAAGTTCCAATCTGCCGAGCAGGGAACGCTGCTGTACGTAACCGGAGTCGATCCGCACGTGACGGTTTCGCTGGGGGATGCCTTCAAGGCAAAGGATTACAGCAAGATCGAAATCGTGTATATGCTGCCAAAGAGCAACAGCCCGAGCAACAACGTCATGGATCTGTTTATCTGCGTGGGTGACGTAACCGCGCCGAACCCGAACGCCATGATCCGCGTTTCGCTGATCGCGGACGGCGAATACCATACCGCCGAGGTGGATCTGTCGGGTGCCGCCTTCTGGAAGGGCGATATTCACAGCATCCGCATCGACTATATGGATCAATGTCAGGTAGGCGACGTGATGTACGTCAAGAGCTTTGCTCTGAAATGAGCTTATAAATCAAGCAAAAGGAACACCGCCAAGGGGCACCTGCCATAAAGCAGGTTTTACCTACCATAAAAAACAAATTTGTAGGGGCGACCAGTGGTCGACCGCGGGCGTTCAATGAACGCCCCTACATTACAAAAGGACAGAGATTTTTCGTCTCTGTCCTTTTTCACACGCCTTGCCCGTTTAGGTTAGTGTGTTACACCTTTTAGGTGTACTGTCAGGCGATAATATAGCCTTCCTCCGGGAGGTAGCGAAGCGGCGCGAGGGTAGTGAATGACACCACGGTGTGGTGTCAGAGCCCGAGCGTGACCGAGCCGCAGCGAGACGCTGTCGTGAGCGTGCGAACGACTGATGAGGGGTAGGTCACGGAGTGACCGTGTACGTAACATAATCTATCTATCACGCCGCAAGCGGCTACCCCTCATCCGTCATTGCCTCGCTACGTCGGCTCGTCAATGCCACCTTCCCCACCAAGGGGAAGGCTTTGGTTAAATGCGAACATAGGTTGAAGCCGAAAGGTAGTGCTAACAACGTCACGGGCGATTCGTGAATCGCCCCTACAGAGGGTTGATGGTGATCACTTGTTTGTGCGAAGCCGCAAGTGAATAAACCGCAATTATCCTCTTGAATTTTATATTTAAATACTTATATCCTCTCGTAAGAGCCGTTTTCGACCTTTATTCTGACCACGTTATCGACCTCGTCGAAATATCTTGGCTCGCAGGTGGTTATTATTACCTGCTTACCTTCCATTCGGTTTATAAGATAATCCCTTCTGGTCAGATCAAGCTCGGAAAGCACGTCGTCAAATAGAAATACGGGATAATCCCCGAACTCCTCTCGGCAGATCTCGCCCTCGGCAAGCTTCATGGATAATGCCAAGGACCTCTGCTGTCCCTGAGAGGCGTATATCCTCGCGCTCTTGCC
>JAGBXH010000180.1 GCA_017629395.1 Clostridia bacterium
CTGGCGTTTCTGCGCGCCGAGCAGGCTGCCAAGAAATGCTGCGTGCTGTGCTACGACGAGGAGATCGCTCCCCTTTCGGGCGGCAAGGTCATTCCCGTTGGCGCACGCGATGACCTTGCCGCGCAGGCAAAGCGTCTGTTTGCCGCATTGCGCGAGGCGGATGCAACCGATGCCGAGATCATTTACGCGCATCTGCCCCCCATGCAAGGGCTGGGACTTGCGCTGTATAACCGCATGATCCGTGCGGCTGCACATACGGTTTTGAAAATTTAAGTAAGGAATATAGATTTTATGGCAAAAAAGACGACCAAAGATAAAAAAGCGGTTGAGAAAATTGACTACGCGCCCATACGCCCACAGTTAATCACCGAGACGATTGAGAAAAACTACATGCCGTACGTCATGAGCGTCATTATCTCGCGTGCCATTCCCGAGATCGACGGCTTTAAGCCCGCGCACAGAAAGTTGCTTTATACTATGTATAAGATGGGACTTTTGACGGGCGGACGTACCAAGAGCACCAACGTCGTAGGACGTACGCTGACGCTCAACCCCCACGGTGATGCGGCTGTGTATGAAACCATGGTGCGTCTGACACGTGGCTATGAGGCACTCCTGCACCCCTTTATTGACTCCAAGGGCTCGTTTGGTAAGCAGTATTCCTCGGATATGAAATATGCGGCATCGCGTTACACCGAGGTCAAGCTGGACACCTTCTGTAACGAGCTGTTCTCGGGCATTTCCAAAGACGCGGTCGATATGGTGGACAACTATGACGGCACACTCAAGGAGCCCGTGCTGTTCCCCACCACCTTCCCCAACGTGCTTGTCACCCCCAATATGGGTATCGCGGTCGGCATGGCGTCCAACATCTGCTCGTTTAACTTAGCCGAGATCTGTGACGGTACCATTGCGCTACTCAAAAAGCCCAATTTGCCGACAGAAAAGCTGATGGAGATCATCAAAGCCCCCGATTTCTCGGGCGGCGGTCAGATCATTTACGACGCTGAGCAATTCAAGAGCATTTACGAGACGGGTCAGGGCTCGTTCCGCATCCGCTCGCGCTACTCGTATGATAAGGTCAACAACTGCATCGACATTCTGCAGATTCCCTACTCCACCACCATTGAGCAGATCATGGACAAGATCGCAGAGCTGGTCAAGTCGGGCAAGGTCAAGGAGATCACCGATTTCCGCGACGAGATCGACCTCTCGGGCTTTAAGCTGACCATCGATATCCGTAAGGGCACCGATCCCGATAAGCTCATGGCGCGACTATTCAAGCTGACTCCCTTGGAAGACAAATTCAGCTGCAACTTCAACGTGCTCATTGACGGTACGCCCAGACAGCTGGGTATTGCCGAGCTTTTGACCGAGTGGATCAAGTTCCGTACCGTTTGCGTGCGCCGCGAGCTGACGTATGAGCTGGGCGAAAAGAAAGCGCAGCTGCACCTGCTCTTGGCACTTGGTAAGATCCTCTTGGACATCGACAAGGCGATCCGCATCATCCGCCGCACCGAAAAGGAAGAGCAGGTCATCCCCAACCTGATGGAGGGCTTTACCATCGACGAGATCCAGGCAGAATACATTGCCAACATCAAGCTGCGTAACTTGAACAGACAGTATATCTTGAACAAGATCGCCGAGATCGAGGATCTCAAGCGCGAGATCGAAAATCTCGAGGAGCTGCTGGGTGACGAGTTCAAGATCAAGGCGTATATTGCCAACCAGCTCAACGACATCAAGAAAAAGTACGGTCAGCCCAGAAAGACGCAGATCATTCAGGTTGATAACGTACCCGTATTTGAAGAGCCCAAGGTGGAATCCTACCCCGTTTATATGGTGCTCTCCAAGGAGGGTTATCTCAAAAAGATCACCATGCGATCGCTGCAGGGTAACGACGAGCAGAAATTCAAGGAGGGCGACTCCTTGCTGACCGCCTTTAACGCGGACAACGCAGACGAGCTGACCTTCTTTACCGATAAGTGCAAGGTGTTCAAGTGTAAGGTCGACGACATTGAAACCACCAAGGCATCGTTGCTTGGCGATTTCGTACCCGCAAAGCTGGGCATGGATGCCGGTGAGAAGCCTATGTACGTAACCACGCAGCAGGGTTATCCCGAGGGCGCGAACATGGTATTCATTTTTGAAAACGGCAAGGGCGTGCGCGTACCGGTTACGGCATACGAAACCAAGGCGGTACGCCGCAAGCTGACCAGCGCTTACTCGGATGCCTCCCCCGTCGTCGCCATTTTGGACGACACCGACAAAAAGCCGCGTGACGTCATGCTGATCTCGTCGGACAACCGCGCGATCGCCATCAAGACCGCGCTCATTCCCCAAAAGACCACACGTACCTCCTCGGGTGTGACGCTGATGACGCTCAAGAAGGGGCAGACCGTCACCTCTGTACAGATTGACGTGGAGGATACCAAGGGATACAAGAAGACCAAAATTCCCGCAACCGGCGTGCCGATTATGGGCGAGCAGCTTAAAATTGATTAATTTTTGAAAGGATATACAATCATGAGCAAGAACAAGAAAAAGAACAACAAGAACGCCCAGAGCGAGGAGGTCTCCTTCAAGCTCAGCGGAAAGATGGTCGCCAGAATCTTAGCAGGTGCGCTTGCAGCACTCATGGTGCTTGGTACGATCACCATGACCATTATGTACTTCATGGAAAGCTTCCACGTGCACTAAGCCGGAACGCTACAATCCTATAAAGTCAAAAAGCAGGACGGCGTCGCCGTCCTGCTTTTTATCGTAGCCCCTTCAGATATGCTTTTTGCGCATCGGTAATGCGATAGCTCTCCACCGCCTTTTGTATGGTCTTGCGGTGCACCCACGCAGGCAGCCTGCGCTCCTCAAGGTACGGAATTGTCGCATCCCACTGCTTTGCAAGCGCGGTGGCAAAATACCACGCAATCATCATATTCACGTAGTATTCCTCGCTCTGCACGCCTGCGACCAAAGCAAGGTGATCGGGTGAAAAGTGCTCGTCCAGGCAATACGCCATCAGCATCTCGATGCCGAATCGCACCGTGTAGGGGTGCTCGCTTTGCAGATAGTCACGGATATGCGCAAGCAGCGCATCCCTGTCCTTGGTCAAAGCCTTGGGGCGCAGCGAATCGCATACCGACCAGTTATCCACGTAAGGCAAAAATGCATCCAGCGCGGCAAAGCAAGCCTGCGCGTCGCGCATTTGCGAGATCAGGTATGCGTGCAGATGATCTTCCTCTAAATACTTGTGCGGCAGATCTTTCATAAACTGCGCTGCCTGCTCAGTGCCCGCTATTTTTTTGGCGTACTTGTGCAGCAGCGGCAATCGCACACCGATCACGCGCTCACGCGCTATTGTCGGCAACAGCTTGGCTGCAAAGTCGCCGTAAGTGACCTCTTGCATGTCAAGCAAGTGCTCATAAATATCGCTCATGCTCTCCCCTCCTGCTCACACAGATTTTGATAAACGCGCTCCGCTTCGGCGCAAATAAAGGCTTTTTCCCGCGCGTCGCAGGTGTGTAGGAACGATGTGCGCGGCAAGCCCCACACGTCAAAGGCGCGCGGTCCGATCCAATATCCCTTGGACGGCGTTTCAAACAGCCCGCGTAAAATCGACAGCGACGCACGCTTCGGCTTCATGAAAATGAACTTCATGGGATATTTGATCAGCGCGTACAGCCATTTGGGGTAATGCGCGGTAATGCCCGTTACGGCAATGCCGGGGTGCGTGACGGCAAGCTCCAGCCCCGCCCTCTCTGCCGCTTCGGGAGCGGCAAACATCAAGTATCGCTTGGCGTTTCCATATACCAAAGAAGCCTTTTTGCGCGTGCGGAAATCCACGTCACGGGGATCGGTTTTAGAGTAATTGTGTGCAATGCTGCCCACTAGCACCACTCTGCCGCCTCTGGTTGCAAGATGCGATGCCAGGCGGCGCACAAGGTAATAGGGCGCGGCAAAATTGATCTGGAATACGTTGTCGTACCCCGACGAGGTGATAAAGCGCGGCACGGCGTACGCGCCCGCGTTGAGAATCAGCGCGTCGATCGGCAGCGTTTCAAGTGCTTTTGCGGCATCTTCCACGCTGTGCATATCGGCAAGATCGGTCAGAACGAACTCCACACAGAAATCGGGATATCGTTGCGTCAGCGCGTTTTTCAGCGCCTCTGCCTTGCCCGCATTACGGTCAAGCAGTATCAAACGTGCAACACCCAAAGCCGCCATATGCACACACAAAGCCTTGCCCAGCCCACCCGTTGAGCCGGAAATCGCCACCGTTTTGCCTTGCAATGATACTGTATTTTTCCCCAGCCAAGCCTTTGTCGTCATGCCCTCGCCCCCTTTCATTTTCTTCATTATACCATAAATCCCGATTTTTGCAATATACATGACGGGAAAATCCCCAGTGAAAAAGATTTATCAAAAAAATTTTTGTTTTTTTCAAAAAAACCGGAACTTTTTGCGAAAAAAAGCGTCTATATAGGTGAAGGGGCATTTGAGTGCCGCGCAAATGCAATTCTTGACAATTTTTCCTCGACATGATATAATGAAAAAA
>JAGBXH010000181.1 GCA_017629395.1 Clostridia bacterium
CGGAAACTGCGGTTACGCCGCCGGGGTACTTTTTGTAAATGTGACGAAGGGACAAACTTGCCATGGAAAAATTCCTCCTGCGAATATTTTCTAAAATTTTATTTTTCTTTGTCTTCCGAACGCTCCCTGCGGCAATATGCCGACACCGAGAACATTCTAATCTGTATTATATTGTACCAAAAAAATCGTAAAAATGGAAGAGCCTAATTCCCCAAAATTTCATTCGCTCCATTGTGCACCTTGCACAATACATTTTGCTTCATGAAATAACGAGACACTTTTTATCGCGTGAATATTTTAATATATTAAAAATCACTTAAGAAGCATGGACAAGGAGATGCGCTTCTTCTTGAGATCGACGGACAGCACGCGCACCTTGACCACGTCGCCCAGACTTACTACCTGCGAGGGATGCTTGACGTACTTATCCGACATCTGCGAAATGTGTACAAGTCCGTCCTGATGCACGCCGATATCCACGAACGCACCGAAGTCGATGACATTGCGCACCGTACCCGTCAGGATCATATCGGGCTTTAAGTCCTCCATGCTCATGACGTCCTCGCGCAGCTCGGGAGCGGGTGTGGAATCACGCACGTCGCGTCCGGGCTTTTCCAGCTCGCGGATCATGTCGTCCAAGGTAGGCTCACCTATACCGAGTGCCTCGGCAACCTTTGCCTTGCCCTTCTTATTGACAGCGGACGCCAAGCCCTGCAGCTTGCTGTCGCGCACGTCCTGCGCGGTGTATCCGAACATATCAAGCAACGCTTTTGCCGCCTCGTAGGACTCGGGGTGCACGCCGGTATTGTCAAGGATCTCCTTGCTCTCGGGCACGCGCAAAAATCCTGCGCACTGCTCGTACGCCTTGGCACCGATGCGCGGCACCTTGAGAATAGCCGCGCGCGACTTGAACTCACCGTTCTCCTCGCGGTACTTGACGATATTCTTTGCCGCAGTGATATTGATACCCGAAATATAGGAAAGCAGCGAATAGGACGCAGTATTGACGTCCACGCCGACCGCGTTTACGCAATCCTCGACAACGCCGCCAAGCGCTTGGTCAAGGCGTGCCTGCTTCATGTCGTGCTGATACTGTCCGACACCAATGCCCTTGGGGTCGATCTTGACAAGCTCCGCAAGGGGGTCCTGCAGGCGGCGCGCGATGGACACCGCACTACGCTGCATAACGTCAAAATCCGGGAATTCCTCGGCTGCCAGCTTGGACGCGGAGTAAATGGACGCGCCCGCCTCGTTGATAATGATATATTTGCAACCCGATTCGGGCATCTCACGCAGAATTTCCGCAATGAACAGCTCACTTTCCTTTGATGCCGTACCGTTGCCGATGGCAACCACATCCACGTGATACTTCTTGATCATATACTTGATAATGCGCTTTGCTTCCTCAATGCGGTGCTGCGACTTGGTGGTGGGATATACCACGGCGGTATCCAATACCTTACCCGTCTTGTCTACCACGGCGGTCTTACAGCCGTTGACGTAGCCGGGGTCAAAGCCCAGCACGGTCTTGCCCTTCAGAGGGGCTTGCATCAGAAGATGCGAAAGGTTATCCGCAAACAGCTTGATCGCGCCCTCGCAGGCGTTATCAAACATATCGTTTCGGATCTCGCGCTCAATGGAGGGAGAGATCAGACGCTCATAGGAATCGATCACGGCTGCGGAGAGGTACTTGTTCGCAGGACTTTCGGGATTGGTGACGACGCAATGGAACAGATAGTTGAGCACAATATCCGCGCCCACGGTCAGCGTGACCTTGAGGTATTCCTCCTTCTCACCGCGGTTGATGGCTAAGATACGGTGCGCGGGGATCTTTTTGAGCGGCTCGTTGTATTCATAATACTGCGCGTACACGCTGTCCTCTTCCTTTGCCTTTTTGCAGAACAGCTCACCGAAATCAAAGGTCTGGCGACGCAGCGCCTTTCTGTACTCTGCGTTGTCCGAAACGTCCTCGGCAATGATATCGCACGCACCCGCAAGTGCCTGCTCGGCATTCTCCACGCCCTTTTCCTCGGAGATAAAGCTCTCGGCATATACCTCTAAGGGCGGATCATAAGCATCCTTTTGCGCCATGATCGCCTCTGCCAAGGGCTCCAGTCCCTTTTCTCTTGCCACGCTTGCGCGGGTCTTGCGGTGCGGGCGGAAGGGGCGGTAAATATCGTCCACCTCGGTAATGGTCTTGGCGTTCTCAATCGCCTTTTCGATCTCGGGCGTCAGCTTATCCTGCGCCGCGATCAGATCCTTGACCTCCTGCTTTCTCTTCTCAATATTGCGTAGGTAGGTCAGTCTGTCCTCCAGGGTACGCAGCGTGGTATCGTCCAGGCTGCCCGTGACCTCCTTACGGTAACGTGCAATGAAGGGGATGGTGTTGCCCTCGTCCATCAGCGCGATGGTGTCGATCAGCTTTTGCGTTTCAATGTTGAGCTCCTTGCTCAGTGTTGCAATAATATCCATGGGTTAGGGTTCCTTTTCGTTGTAGTAATGGGTTGTTTTTAGTATATGTTTTTTATTTTTCAAATTTCAAGAGAATGGCATCACCCTCGCCAAGGCTCATGCGGTAAATGCCGTCCTCGCTCTCCAAGGCGAAGAACTCACCGCTCTCGGCATCAAACAGCGCAACCGCGCCCTTTGCAGCAAAGGTAAAGTCGTTTTCGCCCGCATAGTTGCGGTTTGCAATCAGCACGTAGCCGTCGGTGAACACGCCCACGGTCAGCTGATCGCCCTCGATCTTATCGATAGGACCGACTGCACCGTCTGCGTACGTGATATATCTCTCATTTGGCATCTCTCCAAGGTGATATACGCCCAGCGACCTCTGCTCGTTGAGAATCGAGCCCACCGCCTGCAGCTCACGGTTGATATCCGCGATCATATAGTAGTGCGGCAGCGTTTCGCCCGTCTGCGAGATCATGCCGTTCTGCCAATGCCAGAAGTCGTCGCCCTCGGTGTTATTCGCACCGGGCGTCCAATAGGTAAAGTAGGAAAGGCGTGCAGAGCCGTACGCCAGGGATTGCCATACCTCCCAGCGGATCTCACCGTCGGTCAGATTGCGGTAAGGACCGTGCTCGACCACCAGGATAATGACCATGAACGGGGTACCCGTGCGCAGGGATTCGTTGCGCACCTGCTCGATATTGGTAAAGAAGCCTGCTCTGTCCACGTTCTCGTATTCGGATGCCCCGCCGAAGGTGGAATCGTAGATCTGCTGCTCGCGCTCATCAACGCAGATTCTCTCCTTCTTCGCACCCTTGAGGAAGTGATAGTGATCGTAGCTGATGATGCTCGGATTCACCTTTTGGGTATAATCCTGCAAATGGTCCTCGTAGGTGGGGTTACCTAACTGCTCGGGAGAGGCATAGTTGGGGAACAAATTGATATACGCCTCGTGCGCGGGGTCAAGCTCGGCAAGAACACGGCGAATTTCTGCCAGCGTATCAAATGAACCTGCATTCGGCTCGTCCACGATATGATAACCGAACAGCGCGGGATAGCTTGCATAATCCGCTACCACTGCAGCAAGATGGTCGCGCATATTGTCCTGCTCGTATCGCGCCTTATCGATACGGTGATCGGATACCATGACCTGCAATCCCCTTTCGGCTGCCGCCTCCAATACGAGCTTGTTGGTCTTTACGTCAAACTCCGCAAGCATCAAGGTAAAGCCCGCGTCCTTGACTCTGTCGATCTCCTCGGTGGCAAGGCTGCCGTCCGCACGGTAGATAAATTCTTTTCTGATTCCAAACCAATACGTAATCGGATATTGCATGTTGTTCCTCCTTATTTTTTCAACAGTAAAGCGATCTCGTCGTCGCTAAGATATCTCCATTCGCCGCGCTTTAGTGCCGTATCCAGCACCAAAGGCCCGAACGTCACACGCTCCAGATACGTCACCTGGTTGTGCACCGCCTCCATCATCAGCTTGATCTGATGATATTTCCCCTCGGTCAGGGTGATCCTTCCTTCCCTTTCGTCCGTGCGCTCCACACAGCAAGGGGCTGTGACGTAGCCGCCGATATCCACGCCGCTCTCAAGCTGCGCAATATCCGCATCCGACAGCGGGAATTTCAGCCGAAAAGCGTAGGCCTTTGCAACGTGGCTCTTGGGAGCGAGCAGCCTGTGCGAGGTATCGCCGTCGTTGGAGAGCAGCATCAGTCCCAGCGTATTTTTGTCAAGCCTGCCGCACGGAAACAGACCGATTTTTTGCAGCTCTGCCGGGAGCAGCTCGATCACGGTAGGCAGCTTGCCATCCTCGGTCGCGCTGACGTAGCCCTCGGGCTTATTCAGCATGATATAGGTGTATTTCCGATAGCAGACCGGTGTGCCGCAATAGATCACGCTGACCTTGTCCGGATCCACCTGCATATCCGCCTTTTTGACTACCGCGCCGTCCACAAGCACTCTGCCTGCTCTGACCGCAGAGGAGATCTGCGAGCGAGAGGCGATGCCCGTGGAGGAGATCATTTTATCCAGTCTCATAGCCCTCTCCTCCCATTTTATTCAATATATTATAGCATATCTGCTTGTGTTTGTAAACTGTTTTTTCACCTCACGCTTTATTTTCATGATTTTGAACACATACAAGCCCCCCAATTTGTACAAGTATGCAAATTCACGGTACACGAATTTTCGCATCATAAAAATCACTTGACAAACGTTGTCTTCTATGATAGAATGGGTATGTATCTGAAATTATTTTGATATGGAGGAAGAAAAAACATGTTAAAAAGATTTTTTGTTCTTCTTCTGTGTGGCGTAATGCTGCTTGGTATGCTGGCAGCCTGCGCAGAACAGAATGAAGGCGAAGACACCTCGACCATGGCAGAGGAAGAATCCAATTGGGTCAACCCCGAACTGGAATTCAACGAAAACCTCAAGGATAAGACCTTCAACATTTTGAGCATGAGAGACTCCGATATCGGTCCCGAGGAAAACTCCTCTGACCCGCTTGAGGACGCTGTCTACCGCAGAAACGATATGATCAACAGCTACTACGGCATTGAGATCTCCGGTATTCTTGACGGTGACTACAATTCCCTTAGCCAAAAGGTCAAGACCGACGTTACCGCAGGCACGGGTGACTACGATCTGGTTTATCAGCACATGGTAGACGCTGCAACCAACCTTGGTATGCAGGGCAACCTTTATAACCTGGCTGACCTGGAATACGTCAACTTTGATAACCCCTGGTGGGACCAGGACTGCAAGAACGGCTTTATGTTCGGCGACAACATGTACGTTGTGTGCGGCGACCTGCTGCCCGGTACCATGCTGATCACCGCAGCCATTGTTTTCAACAAGAACCTGTTTGACGAGCGCAGCTGGGAATACCCCTACGACGACGCAAGAGAGGGCACTTGGACGCTGGACGACATGATTACCCTGACCAAGGATCAGAACAAGGACCTCAACGGTGACGGTAAGCTGGTCTACTCCGACGACTTCTACGGCCTTGTAGGCTGGTCGCTTGACTGTGACTATAACTTCTACTTCGGCTCCGGTGCTACCATGTTCACCTTTGACGACGATCACCTGCCCGTTTACGAAGCAAATGCAGACAGACTGCAGACCATCTACGAAAAGATCTACGAGCTGATCGTAACCCAGAAGGCACTGCACGTAACCATTGCCGAATACAACGCAAACAATGAAATGTACAAGCAGCCTGCAGCGATCTTCAAGTCCGGCAGAGCGCTGTTCTTTGCAGGCTACCTCTCCGGTGCGACCGACATGCGTGATATGCAGGACGATTTCGGTATCCTGCCCCAGCCCAAGTATGATGAGAAGCAGGAAGAGTACCTGAGCTTTGTCAACGGTGCAGCTTCCGTCGCTTGCGTACCCAAGAGCCTTTCCGACGAGCAGCTGGAGATCACCGGCTACATGATGGAGGTTCTCGCTTCTTCCTCTTACTACATGGTTACCGAGACCCTGTACGAAAAGGTTGCAAAGTCCAAGACCGCACGTGACCCCGAGTCCGCCGAAATGGTTGACGTCATCATCCGTCACAAGGTATTCGACTTTGGCTACACCCACTTCTACAGCCTGAATCTGCCCTGCGCAACCGTCATTCAGACCGCACTCAACAGCGGCAGCGCATCCATCACCAGAGATATTACCAAGAGCGAAAAGAATACCAAGAAGAACCTCAAGAAGTTCTACGAGCAGTACGGCTACGACTTCTACGAGTAATCAGTCATGATCTTGCGTGCCGATCCTTGTGGTCGGCACGCTTTTTTCACTCAAAAGCAATGAAAAGGAGAACTTATGGATATTGTAACCACCACCAGCGTATTCCCTCCCTCCTATCAAGCTGAGGAGGTGCTGGAAAGACTTGCGGGCGTGGGCTTTACCGCGCTGGATGCAGGCTTTGACTACTTTATCGGTGGCGACCGCCTTTTGGCGGTTGACAACTGGCGCGAGCGCGTCATTGCGCTCAGAAAGAGAGCGGACGCGCTTGGCGTGCGCTTTACCCATGCACACGCCCCCTTCAACGTAGCCTCCGAGGACGTGCAGCAATACCGCGCGCTGGAAGCCGCAGCCCTCTTGGGCGCAAAATTCATTGTGGTGCACCCCATTCACGAGATCGACGGGCGCATCATTGTGGACGTGGAGGAATTTATCCGCGTCAACGTAGAGGCAACGCAAAAGCTGCTGCCCTATGCGGAAAAATTCGACCTAACCCTGCTTTCCGAGAACATTCTGTGGCAGGCAAGCGTGCACCCGAAAAATATCGTGCGACTGGTAAAAGAGGTGAACTCTCCCCGCTTCGGTTGGTGCTACGACACGGGTCACGCCCACTTCTACGGCATTGATCCTCCCATCCTGCGCGAGCTGGACGTCATGCCCCTTTCCCTCCATATTCAGGACACGCACGGCCCCGGCTACGGCGACGAGCACCTCATCCCCGGCTACGGCAACATCGACTGGAAGGAATTCCTTGAGATCTTGCACGAGGTGGGATACACAGGCGAGCTGGTACTGGAGGCACATCACCAATCCTATGAAGCCCCCGACGAGCAAAAGGACGGCATCCTTGCCGAGCTGCTTGATCGCGCAAAGAAAATGAATGCGTATTACGATCGCATTGCGGCGCAATAATCCTTTCCCCGAGGCGAGCATCCGCTCGCCCCGGGGCATTTTTTGTTTGTTTCACCCATATGTGTCATCCTGAGCGAGGGCGCAGAGCGATCGAGTCGAACTTTTGCAGAGTGGATATTTCGCAGCTTAATGCTGCGAAATGAAACGGAGCAAAAGCACGAGCCGTGATACCGGGGGCTGTCCCCTGTGTCGTGTCCGCAGGACATGATACTGCGGGGCTGTCCCCTGTGTC
>JAGBXH010000182.1 GCA_017629395.1 Clostridia bacterium
CCCGTCCTGTACACGGCGGTAGGACGCAATTCATTTTTTGTAATCCAGTACGACGTCGAATTTGGCGATGAGAACCGAGTGCTCGGTTGTTTTGTAGCCGGGGTTGCTGGTAAAGCAAAGGAATCTCTGACGGAACGCGGGATCTTTGGTTACGTATCCGCCTGCAAAGCCGGAGGGCCACTTGTCCTCGTCATAGAGCCATGAAAGCATTTCGTTTTGCTCGGCGTGGTCGGTGCATGCCTTGACCAGATCCATAAAATCATCGGAAAGATAGGTGGTGGACATGCCCGCGCGGCAATGCATGTGGAAGCCTCCCAGCCCCATCTCTTTGAAAATGTCGATCTGACGGAGCAGCTCGTCCTTCTCAAGCTCGCAGTTCCAAGCCCAGAAGGGTGTGCCGCGGTACTCTGCGGTCGGATTTTTGAAAAGCTCACGGTCAAGCTTTGGTTGCTTTGTGTTTTTTTCGTAAATCATATCGTTCTCCTGTTGTTCATAAAGTAAGGGGAATCGTGCTGCTCTCATTATAACGGTTTTGTATAAAAATTTCAATAGAAATCGAAAAAAATTGGCAAAAAAGACTGATTATTTTTGTAAATCTATATACAGCTTGCCAAGTGTATGCTATAATGAAGTCATTCGACAGAAAGCGAGGGCATTGTATGGCGATCCATTTTGATAAGGGGCAGTACGAGACTTTGCGACAGACCTACAGAAAATGGTGGGCAGGGGAGCTTGACCGTCCCATCATCCCCATTCTGACCGTGGGGCACGGCGGTGAAGCACAGGCGAATGCGCTGCCGCTGGGGTTTACGACTGCATGGGATACGAGCATCAATCCCAAGGAATTTATAGATGCCTTTGACAAGGCTTCCGATACGCACCGCTGGCACGGTGAAGCGTTCCCCATGTTCTACACGCAACGATTTGGCCCCGGTGTGCTTGCTGCTTTTTTGGGCTGTACGCCTCGCTCCACACCCGAAACCATTTGGTTTGAGCCGCCCCGCAAGGATATTCCCATTGAGGAGCTGCACTTTGAATTTGACGAACAGAATCCTTACTACCGCCGTATTGCTAACCTTTACGAGGCAGCTATGGAAAAATGGCACGGCAGCGTCGTGATGGGCATGACCGATCTTGGCGGCATTATGGACGTTTTGCAGAGCTTTCGCGGTGCGGAGAATTTGCTCATGGATCTTTACGACGCGCCCGAAGAGGTGCTGCGCTGCGTCGGTGAGCTGCAGCGGCTGTGGTTTATGTACTTTGATAAATTCAACGCCATCATGGAGGGCGAGGCACAAGGATATTCACATTGGTACGGCATGTATCACGAACGCCCCGGTTACATTCTGCAATCGGATTTTTCCTTTATGATCGGCCCCGATATGTTCAAGACCTTCGTCGCGCCCGAGTTGTCCACCTCGGCAGACAGACTGTATAACGCGGTGTATCATCTGGACGGCGAGGGAGAGCTGGTGCATCTGGATACTATCCTCGGCATGGAGGGTATCAAGGGCATTCAATGGGTGCCCAGTCCCGGGAATGTTAACAACAACCACGAGGAGCTGCTTTGCCGCATTCTGGATGCGGGGAAAAAGGTCATCAGCCATGCATCCAAGCCGGACGGCACGCCCGTGGACGCATTTGCAGATAGACAAGGACAGCTGTACTTTAAGCAAAGCTGGTATTTTGCATCGCATCTCAACGAGGCGCGCAGATATGCCGGCATGTATGGCATTGAGATCAAGGAATAAAAATCATCACCCGATAAGCAAAGGCTTGTCGGGTGATTGCTGTTTATTTGCTTTTTTTCAGGACAATTGCCGCACACAGCAGTAACGATAATAGGGATGCGCCGAGCACAGCGGACTGACAGCCGCTGTTTTGTGCGGGAGCTGTGGGCTGTGTGGCAGACTCGGTTGCAGCATCGGTTTGGGTGGGTGCCTCGCTTTCGGGCACATCGGTCGTTACTGTGGCTTGCTCGGTAGTTTCTTCGGGGGCTGCCGTAGTTTCTGCCGTTGTGTTTTCCGCGGGATCAAGAGAGATACCGAGATGTGCAGCCAGCAGCTTGGCAATCTCCAAATGTCCCTGCTCGTTGGGGTGAATGTCAAATTTTTGAATATTGGTCAGCTCTGCAGCGCGGCTGTTGATGATCGAGGGCACGTCCAGCACCTCAAAGCCGTAGCTTTGCGCATTCTCTGCAATGGCAGCGTTGGCTGCATCCAAGGATTTTTGAGAAAAGGCTGCAAAATCGCTAAAGCCCTGCACGTGCAGGGGATTGTACTGCTGCAGGAAAATGACTCTTGCATCGGGGGCATTTTCCTTGATCATATCGGATACGGTTTTGAGATTATCCTTGAGTTTGGCAACGGCATCAGCAATCGCGCCTTGCACCTCGGCATCGTTTTCAAGGCTTGCGTAGGCTTCGGGAGCAACGCCCTGCAGCGCTGCTGCCATTTGAGAATACTCGGTGATCTGCTTGCCCGTCACCTTATACAAAATCAGGGGAATGAGTCTGTCCATGTCGTTGCCGCCGATGGAGATAACGATCAGCTCTGCCTTTTGCACGTCACCCTTCATGCCGGGAAGGCGACTTGCCAGATTGCTGCTGGTATCTCCGTTGACCGCACGATTGATATAGGTATCGCCGCCCTGCAACCCCATGGCAGCTGCAATGAGATTTGCATAGGACTTGCATGCGTAAGGGTCGTTTTCGTCCACGTAATCGGGCAGGGCATAGCCCGTGGTCAGGGAGTCACCCAAAGCAAGCATGGATTGGGGCATAGATGCTCCTGCGGCAGAGATCGTGCAGAGCACGGCGGATGTAAGGATTGCCAACAAGGCGGTAAACAGGACAACTTTTCTGATGATGATTTTCATGATGAGCTCCTTTGCGTTGCGTGTTTTGTATACGGATCTGATGCTTTTATTATACTGTACGCAAGAATTTCTGTCAAGATATTCAAAAGAGATTCTCCGCCGTGAGCGTGTGAGCCTACCTGCACGTGGGGCGACCTTGGGTCGCCTGCCTGCAAAGCCTGCGGGAGCATATACACGCAACGCTTTGGCACCGGTGCGATTGCGGAAAGAGCGGTGCGCAAGCGTGCTGTGAGTGTTTTGATTTCGCACAATCACCCCCATGGATTTGCCGCGGCAACCGCGCCCGACCGCGAATTTACCCACACAGTAGAGCAGGCACTCAAAATCTTCAATATCAATCTTTTGGAGCATATGCTGTTTGCGGACGGAGAATGTATCGGACTTTTGAAAAAGTATGCGGGCTCCTTGCGCGCAAGCCCAACCAATGAGGATAGCGAAACGTTCTTTACCAAGTATTACGCGGATATGGAAACAGGCCGCCGTACCCTTGCCGATATGTTGGGGATGGAGGATGAGAAGACGGAATAAAACCGCGCTGAAGTGATGCATGCGATTTTATCGAAAGAAGAGTGCAGTTGCCATCAAAAAGAGCAGCGCCATGGGGCTGCGGAAATAACGGGAAAATAATCAAATATCAATAGTTTCAAATAGTAATTGCCGTAGGTGCTGGCGATCACATATTTCGGCTATGCCGAAATTCTCGCCCCTACAAGTGTCTGCGCTATGGTTTTAATACCTAAAACCTAAACAAAAACAGCCGTAGGGGCGATCAGTGATCGCCCGCCGCCTACAGCAACTATCTATAAAAACAATCAAGGGCTGCATCCAAACGATACAGTCCTTAATTTTTGCTCGTATTTACCGCTAATTCCGCAGCCTAATAGGGCTGCTCTTTTTGATGCGCGGGTTACTTTTCTATCTCCATCCAACAGCCCTCGGCACCAATGCCGTCTGCGGGCGGGGTGAGGATGCCGCGCTCGATCAACGCCTCGACCAAGGCATCCACCATGGGAAGGCCTGCCAGACTGTTGGCAAAGAACCACTCGCCGATCAGGTAATCGGGAAGTGCTGCCTTGATCAGGGCAGCCATCTCCTTGGCAATCGACTCGGCAGCCACGTCGAAATAGCCGTTTTCCAGCTTGTTCGTGACACTGTAAAGGCGTTCGCTGTCCTTGCTGTTGTTGACAAGGATTTTGGTGTAGAGCGTGTTGCCCTTGCGGAGCAGATAACCCTGCTCAACGGACTTAGCAGCAATCTCCTGTTCATCCTCGGTCAGGGAGCGAACGGACAAGCCGTTAATGGCGCGAAGGGTCATGAGCATCATGGGATCGGTTGAAATATTGTGACCGCAGTGGAAATGTTTCTGAATGCGCGAGATGTAAATGTTTCTGATGAAGACGTGCGAGTAGCCGCTAATATTCTTGGAAACGGCGCCGTCTAAGCCGCAACCAAAATACTTGCCGAGGCTTTCAAAGCCGAAAACGCTGAAGGGGCGGTTGGGCTCGGGATCAATAACATCGGCAAAATACTTGGTATTGAGCACATTGGTGACGCGATCCTCAAGGGCGTGCGCTATCCGAAAAATCTGCTGCCAAAGGATCAGATTGAGATCCACCTCGTGATTTAAGTAGGGGAATGCGAGATATTCATCCTTGTGCTGCTCGATGAAATTCGCAATCACGTCTGCAACCATGGGAATCTGCTGCTCGTAAAGAGCAATCGCTTTTTCCATGGTCTCTCTGTCAAATAGCACGAAGTTGACGCCGTATCTGCCGTTGTCAAGGCGGCGCAGAAGTCCGTATTCTCCATTTCTGCCGCGGGCGAGGATTTCCAGCTCCTGCTCGATGTAAAGCGTGGGTACGTTCAACTCAGCCGCAATCTCAGATGCGGTCTTGGGGGAACGGTGGCAAAGATGCAGGACGTGCATGGAAAGCTGACGCTCGAAGCCTTCGCGCGGATCACCCCAACCGGGGTCACCTGTACCAATAATGTCATAGTCGATATTGTCAAGCGTTACGGGTTTGTTCGTCTGTGTCATGTTTTCTACCTCATCTTTCAGTTTCTTTCTTGCCGAATAGAGTCTTTGACGGACCGTGTCCTCGCGCACGCTCTGCTCCTTGGCAATTTGCGCAATCGGCTTACCGTCCAGGTAAAAGGCGATCATGACCTCGCGGTAAGCGCGGGTCAGATAGGCAATGCGGCGGTAGACGTCGGGCAAAAGCTGTATGAGCGAATCGTCCGTATCGTCCCGGTCCGAGGCGATCAGGGCAAGCGCCTCGTCGGGATCCCCCATATAGCCGTGTGCACTCTCCTGGTTGCGCTTTTTGCAGTAGTCTGCATATACGTTGCGTGCCACACGCCAGATAAAGGCGTAGGGCTCTGCAATCTCGCCGTCTGTGTTTGCCGCCTTCACCAAAGCGTACACAATGTCCGAGCAGAGCTCGCGAGCAGCGTAGCTGTCACGGGTGCGCGGATAGCAATAGCCGTACAGCGCGTCCAGCAGCGCTTCGTCGATCATATTCAGCAATTCTTGTTTTTTCATATCTTTCTCCAAGCTCTTGATCAATGCTTTCGTCTGTATAGTCGGCGATTTTGTAAAAGGTGAGGTGGGGTAGAAAATAATTTTGAATATTTTTGAAAATGAAGATGTGAAAGAGCGGTGCGGTGATGAACCTCATCCACCGCAACCGCGTCGGTTTTTCTCGGCTGGGACGCCTCGAACACCCTCCGCTGCGGTCTAATTTGCTTGCAAATATCTTCCCACAGCGGGGAAGGCTTTATCTTGTGTATCCGTCTTTTTCGGGTATTCGTTCCGGGGCAGCCATTTTGAGCCTTCCCCGCTGGGGAAGGGGGACCGCAGCGGAGCGAATTTCACAGAGGTACGAGGTGAAATGAGAGAAGCGATTGCGGTGGATGAGGTGCATCATACGGACGCTCCGTTGCATCATGTGAATGCTGTTAACCCTCAATAAGCAAAATCTTCTCCCCAAAGCCGCCGCGTTTGTCGGCTTTGTCTGCGCGGATGCGTTCAAGATCGGCAGGACAGAGGCTTTGCAAAGCAGCGCAGGCGTAAATGACCTCGAGTAGGTCTGCAAGCTCCTCAGGGCTGTGGGAGTCGAGATATTCCGCCAACTCCTCGCCAAGCTTTTGATCTAATTTTTGCGCGTATTCCTCGTCCGAGAGAATGCGCGTTTTGCACGTGCCGCCCTTGCTTTCGATGATTTCGGGAATGCGGTCACGCACGAGTTTATTGTAAATCATGGGGATTCCTCC
>JAGBXH010000027.1 GCA_017629395.1 Clostridia bacterium
CGCACCATGTACGTCATTCCCTACTCCATGTCCATCGTTGGCTCTCCCTTTGCAAAGTACGGCATTGAGCTGACCGACTCTATCTACGTCGTGCTCAACATGCTGATCATGACCCGCGTCGGCACCGACGTGCTCGAAGCTCTGGGCGATTCCCCCGACTACATTAAGGGTCTGCACGCAAGAGCGGATCTGGACGAGGAAAACCGTTACATCACCCACTTCCCCCAGGATAACACCATCATGTCTGTCAACTCCGGCTACGGCGGAAACGTACTGCTTGGCAAGAAGTGCTTCGCGCTGCGTATCGCTTCCTACCTTGGCAGAAAGGAAGGCTGGATGGCTGAGCACATGCTCATCCTCGGCGTTACTTACCCCAACGGCGAGAAGAAGTATCTGACCGCAGCATTCCCCTCCGCTTGCGGCAAGACCAACCTCGCTATGCTCATTCCCCCCAAGTTCTATACCGAGCAGGGCTACAAGGTAGAGTGCATCGGTGACGATATCGCTTGGCTGCGCGTCGGCGAGGACGGCAGACTGTGGGCTGTTAACCCCGAGAACGGTTTCTTTGGCGTAGCTCCCGGTACCAACGAGCAGTCCAACCCCAACGCATTGGCATCCACCATGCGCGACACCATCTTCACCAACGTCTGCCACAACCTGGACAACAACACCGTCTGGTGGGAAGGACTTGACAACGATCCCCCCAAGAACGCACTCAACTGGAGAGGCGAGGTTTGGGATTACACCAAGTACGACAAGAACAACAAGGTTGCAACTGCCGGTGCACACCCCAACTCCCGTTTCACCGCAATGGCTACCAACTGCCCCTGCCTGTCCGAGGCATACTATAAGCCCGAGGGCGTGCCCGTAAGTGCCATCGTATTCGGCGGCAGACGCGCAAAGACCGCTCCTCTGGTTTACCAGTCCACCTCCTGGCAGCACGGCGCATTCGTAGGCTCTATCATGGCTTCCGAGACCACCGCAGCAGCTGCAGGTGCAGTCGGTGTGGTTCGTCGTGACCCCATGGCTATGCGTCCCTTCGTAGGTTACGATATGGGCGAGTACTTCGGTCACTGGCTGAAGATGGGTACCACCATTCCCAATCCTCCCAAGATCTTCCACGTCAACTGGTTCAGAACCGATGACGAAGGTCACTTCATCTGGCCCGGCTTTGGCGACAACATGAGAGTGCTGTCCTGGATCCTGGATCGCTGCGAGGGTAAGGTTGGCGCTACCATGTCCCCCATCGGTTACCTGCCCCTGCCCGAGGATATTTGCACCGAGGGTCTTGAGGGTATTGACACCGAGACCATCCGCGACCTCCTGAGCGTTGACGTTGACTCCTGGCTCTCGGACGTACAGAACATCCGTGAGTTCTACGCGCAGATCGGTGACAGCGTTCCCGCAACCATGCACGCAGAGCTTGACGCACTCGAGGCAAGACTGCTGGCTGCAAAGTAATACAATTTTTATCCACCTCTTGCATATGCAAGGGGTGGTTTTTTATGGAAAGCTGTCAGAGCAGACGCGGGCGATCACTGATCGCCCCTACAACTTTTTTCATAATTCTGCCTAAAGGGCTTGCATTTTTATCGGATTCATTGTATAATAACCACAGAAACAATAAAACAGGAGGCAACTATGAAGCTGACTTTTCTGGGCACGGGTGCTGCCGATTGGAACATCAACAGCTACGATGTCATGCCCTTTTTCCGCCGCAATTCCTCGGCGCTGATCGACGGCACACTGCTGATCGATCCGGGCCCTCACGTTTTCCATTTCGCAGAAAAGAACGGTACGCCCGACCTGCTTGACGGTGTCAAGAACATCATCGTCACCCACTCGCACGGTGACCACTTCTGCCCCGAGACCGTTGTGCGCCTTTGCCGCGATCGCGATTGCACGCTGTGGTGCTCCCCCGAGTGCATGAAGGTGCTTGGCAACAAGTTAGGTAATGAGGGCGTGTTCGGCATCAATTTCCGCTCGACGGAGATCGGCAAGACCTACGATATTGACGGATATGCGGTCACTCCTTTACGTGCCAACCATTTTGCCACCCCCGGCGAGATCGCACGCACCTATTTGGTGGAGCGTGACGGGCGCATTCTGTTCTACGGCTGCGACAGCGCATGGCTGCCCACCGAGACCTGGAATTTCATGTGTGACAAGCCCATCAATACCCTTGTGCTGGAGCTGACCTGCGGTGAAACCGCCACCTATGACTGGCGTATTTTTGAGCACAACACCCCCGAAATGCTGGATATTATGCTGAAAATGTTCCGCAAGTACAACCGCTTTGCCCCCGACGTCAAGTATTACACCTCGCACATGGCGCTGACGCTGCACAAAGATCACG
>JAGBXH010000183.1 GCA_017629395.1 Clostridia bacterium
GCTTTGCGCGCAGCATGAGCACCGAGGAATTCGCTGCACATATTCAAAACGATACCACCGAGCAGGCAATCAGATCCTATCCGGTCAAGCCCGGCGACGTGTTCTTTATTCCTGCGGGCACGGTGCACGCCATCGGTGCGGGCATTCTGATCGCGGAGGTGCAGCAAAACTCTGACGTTACCTATCGTGTCAGCGACTGGGGACGCGTGGGTGCGGACGGCAAGCCGCGTGAGCTGCACGTTTCTCGCGCTCTGGACGTCAGCGTAACAGAGCCCTATACCCTGCCTTGCGGACAGGTGGGCGAGGTCAAGGACATCGTGGGCGGCAGCCTGCGTACCTTAGCGGAGTGCGAAAGGTTTGCTGCGTGGGAATGCACCCTGCAGGGCAAGGCGTCCGTTCCTGCCGATATTCGCTGCCTTTTGTGCATTGAAGGGGAAGCGACCCTTACCTGTGACGGCTGTGAGGACGTCACCATTCCCGCAGGCGCAAGCGTTTACCTCCCCGAGGGGCTGCAGAGCACCATTGAGGGTGACGCAAGAGTGCTGTGGATCAAGTAAAAGCATAAAAGAGGCTCGGCATTTGCCGAGCCTTACTTATTTGTGTATGGATTTTTCGTATGATGGGATCGATCAGAAAATGGGATAGCCTGCTGCCTCGTGTGCCGCGCGGAGCTCGTCGCAAAGTGCTACGATCTCGTCGGTGGAGAGCTGGCTGCCGGTGTGGGGATCCATCATAGCTGCCTGATATACGTGCTCCATCTTGCCGGTCACGGCTGCCTCGATGGTCAAGAGCTGTACGCTTACATTGGTCATGTTCATGGCTGCAAGCTGCAGGGGCAGGGGACCTGCATAGGTGGGATGAACGCCGGTGCGGTCAACCATGCAGGAAACCTCCACGCAAGCCTCGTCGGGCAGGTTGGGGATCAGACCGTTGTTGAGCACGTTGCCGCCAATGCGGTAGGGGGTATCGGTCAGAATTGCTTCCATGATGTGAGAAGCGTACTCGCGGGAGCGGGTGTGCGTGATCTGACCGCCTGCAAGCAGCTCTTCCTTCTGCTTTGCCCAGCCGGCGATCTGGTTGACGCAGCGTCTGGGGTACTCGTCCAACGGGATATTGAACTTTTCAATCAGCTCGGGACGGTTTTCCTTGATGTAGAAGTAGTTATATTCTGCATTGTGCTCGCTGGATTCGGTGCAGTAGTAGCCAAGCTTGTCAATGTAGTCAAAGCGCACCATATCGTCGTGCTTTTCGTTTGCATTCTTTGCCTTAGCTCTCTCCTTGATCTCGGGATAGAGGTCGTTGCCGTCCTTATCTTCAATTTCCAGCAGCCACGCCATGTGGTTAATGCCGGCGATCTTTTCGCGTCTGCCCTCCAGCTTATCCTGCATACCAAGGCGGTGCAAAAGACCCTCGGAGCAAACCTGTACGCTGTGGCAAAGACCTACCGTCTTGACGTTGGTGTATCTTTGCATATAGCCTGCCAGCATAGCCATGGGGTTGGTGTAGTTTAAGAACCATGCGTTGGGGCATACCTCCTCCATGTCGGCAGCAAACTCCTTGAGTACGACGATGGTACGCAGCGCGCGGAAGATGCCGCCGATGCCCAGCGTGTCGCCAATGGTCTGGCGCAGACCGTACTTCTTGGGAATTTCAAAGTCGATGATGGTACAGGGGTCGTAAAGACCTACCTGGATGGCGTCAACCACGAAATCAGCACCGCGCAGCGCGTCCTTGCGGTTCTCCACACCAAGGTACTTGCTGATCTTGGCACGGTTTTCGTTGATATTTTCGTTGAGCTTGGTAATGAGCAAATAGGATTCCTCAAGTCTGTCCGCGTCAATGTCGTAAAGTGCGATCTCTGCGTCCTGCAGGCAGGGGGTCAGCATAGCGTCACCCAGCACGTTCTTTGCAAAAACGGTAGAGCCCGCGCCCATAAATGTTATTTTAGCCATAGTCATTCTCCTTTGCTAATTCGGATGATTTCATTATACCGAAGTTTTTGCCAAAAATCAATAGGGTTTGGGGATATTTTTATTTTTTTCGCGCAAGGGCTTTTATTGCGGGAAATTTTATGCTATAATGGTCACAGTTGCTTTTTGGGAGTTTGATCATGAAAAAATATTTGAAAAATATAAAATGGGGTCTTTTGCCCACGGTGGTCTCCCTTGCGCTGCCCACCATGCTTGAGCAGCTCATGCACACGGCGGTGCAGTACGTGGATACCGCCATGGTGGGCTCGCTTGGCACGCAGGCATCTGCCGCGGTAGGGTCTACGAGCACGGTGGGCTGGCTGGTCGGCAGCTCGCTTTCTGCGCTGGGCGTGGGATTTTTGTCCTATATCGCGCGCAGCATGGGGGCGGGGGATCAGGAAAAATGCCGCCGCGCGTCTGCGCAAGCGGTGCTTGCCGTGCTGGTAGCGGGCATTTTGTTCACGGTGCTCACGCTCTCGCTCTCTCCCCTCGTGCCCGTGCTCATGCAGGTCGATCCCGATATCCGCGATCTTGCCGCAACGTATTTCTTTATTGTCTATACCCCCATGCTGTTCCGTGCCGCGTCCATCATTTTCGGCGGCGTTTTGCGCGGAGCGGGGGATACCAAAACGCCTATGCGCGTGGGGATTTTGGTCAACGTTGTCAACGTTGTGCTCAACTTTTTGCTCATCTACCCCACAAGAACGCTTACCCTGCCGTGGTTTGAGCTGCTTGTGCCCGGTGCGGGACTGGGTGTTATCGGTGCCGCTCTGGCAAGTGCCGTTTCCTTTGTCGTTGGCGGTATTGCCATCACAGTTGCGGTGTTTAAGCATCCCGTTATTTCTCCGCGCGGACAAAAATTGCGTCCCGATAAGGAGATCCTGCGCCCGTGCTTGAAGGTCGCCATGCCGAACATGGCGCAAAGATTCGCCACCTCACTTGGTTACGTGGTGTTTGCCTCCATGATCAATTCTCTTGGCGATATTTCCACCGCCGCGCACGGCTTTGCCAATACCGTAGAGTCGGCGTTCTACATTCCCGGCTTTGGCATGCAGGCGGCAGCCGCTACCTTGGCGGGCAACTGCGTGGGCGCAAGGGATCGGGAAAAATTAAAGGATCTTGGCAAGCTGATGCTGATTTGCGAGGTGCTGCTCATGATTCTGTCGGGCGGACTTCTGTTTTTGTTGGCAAGACCCATGATGTGCATTTTCTCGTCCGATCCTGAGGTCATCTCGCTTGGCACGACTGTTTTGCGCATGGTGGCTCTGTCCGAGCCCTTTTACGGTGTGACCATTATCACCGAGGGTATGATGCAGGGCGTGGGAAACACCAAAACGCCGTTTTTCTTCAACGTTATCGGTATGTGGGGCATGCGCATTTTCGGCACGTTCTTGTGCCTTTGGCTACTGCCCAATCCCACCCTGGTTGCGGCGTGGGGCTGCATGATCGCGCATAACCTTGCGCTGTTCTGCATGTTTTCTGTGTATTACAAAAAGGGCAAGTGGAGCCCGTTGCACAGGGAAGTGCAGTGAAATCGCTACGCGAACATAAAAGGGGACGGTTCTCGCAGAGAACCGTCCCCTTTGTGGCATAGATGTCATTAAGTTAAGAAACAACCTTGTTGTTACAATATCGGCGTCCGAAACTCTTTCTATTCGCGCTCTCCCCCCTGCGCTTGGCACAGGGCAGCGCGTAACATCCCCCCACACGCCGCCGCAGGCTGTGTGAGCCTGCTTGCAGGCAACTCCCTGGAGGGGGGCAATATCTGTGGTCTGCTCATTTATTTTTAGTTGACCGCTGAAATATCGGTTTTCACACAGATTTCGGTAATTCAAGTCACCGTTAACGGTAGAACTTTGGTTAAAAACGGGATGCCACTATCAAAGCCCCCCTCCGGGAGGGGGGTGAAAAATATCCCGCAGGGCATATTCAAGGGGGGAGAGCGCGAGGATAAACGGTTTCTGTGCGCTATATCCCTGTGATTATTCGGAAAGTCTTAAATGAATGATATTGCCCTCTGTGGCGCACCCTTTTTTTGATCAAATTGCGCACTCAACCGAAAATATTGTTGACAAAGATATAATAATATGATAAAATAAAATCAAATAGGCGCTTTTACGGAGGAAATTTGTGATCACCTATGAATCATTAAAGCATAACGAGGAGATCCGCACCTACATTAAGTGCGCGGATGATTCCTTACGTGCGCTCGGCTTTACCGAGCACAGCTTTGCGCACGTTACGCGCGTATCCGAGGTAGCTGCGGATATTCTGGAGCAGCTGGGGTATGACGCGCACACGATTGAATTGACGAAAATTGCGGGATATCTGCACGATATCGGCAACCTTGTCAACCGCGTCGACCACTCACAGAGCGGTGCCGTCATGGCATTCAGAATTCTGGACCACATGGGCATGCCGCCCGCGGATATTGCCACGGTGGTAACGGCAATCGGCAACCATGATGAGGGCACGGGCGTACCGGTCAACGGCGTTTCCGCCGCGCTGATTTTAGCGGATAAGAGCGACGTGCGTCGCACGCGCGTGCGCAACGAGGATTTTGCAACCTTTGATATTCACGACCGTGTCAACTATTCGGTCACGGCATCCAAATTGGTGCTTGATACCGAGCAAAAGACTGCTACGCTGACCTTGAGCATTGACACAGAGGTGGCGTCGGTCATGTCGTATTTTGAAATTTTCTTGGGGCGCATGGTCATGTGCCGCAAGGCTGCGGACAAGCTTGGCTTACAGTTTAAGCTGAATATAAACGGACAAATGCTGATTTGATTGGCGATCGGTAGCCGTGCGGCTAATCGATCGGGAAAGGAATTCTCACATGCAAAACTTTTTGAACAATTTCCACGCTGTTATCACGCATGAAAGCGTTGACGTCTACATGGTGCTCAATCTGCTTTTGGGTCTTGCGCTGTTCTTGTTCGGTATGGACGTGATGGGCGAGGGACTGAAAAAGAGCGCGGGTAACAAGCTCAAAACCATCCTTGGCAAAATGACCTCCAATAAATTCAAGGGCTTTTTGCTGGGTCTTGGCGTTACCTTGATCATCCAATCCTCCTCTGCAACCACGGTTATGGTCGTCGGCTTTGTCAACTCCGCAACCATGACGCTGGCGCAGGCTGTGGGCGTTATCCTCGGTGCAAACGTCGGTACTGCCATCACGGCATGGCTGACCGCTATGACGGGTATGGAAGTGCAGGGTGCGGATGGCATTATGGCAGGCTTGCAGTATCTCAAGCCCGATTTCTGGATGCCTATCCTTGCGCTGATCGGTATCGGATTTACCATGTTCGCAAAAAAGAACAGATATAAGCAGCTGGGTAACATTCTGCTGGGCTTTGGCGTGCTGATGACCGGTATGAACGTCATGTCCGACGCCGTATCCGTGCTCAAGCATATTCCCGAGTTCGGTGAAATTCTCGTCATGTTTGAAAATCCCTTCCTTGGCGTACTGGCAGGTACGGTACTGACCGCCATCGTGCAGTCTTCCTCCGCATCCGTCGGTATTTTGCAGGCTCTGACCGCATCGGGCGCTATCTCGTTCGGTGTTGCGATCCCCATCGTCATGGGTCAGAACATCGGTACTTGTGTCACCGCAATGCTGTCCTCCATGAGCTCGTCCAAGAACGGTAAGAGAGCCGCTCTTGTGCACCTGTATTTCAATATTATCTCGGTTATCATTGTGCTGTCCGGCTTCTACATTCTGGATGCCATCCTTGATTTCAGCGGTCTTTTGAACGCTACCACCAACATGTGGCACATTGCCATCATTCACACCGTCTTTAAGCTGATCGCGGTCACCATCCTGTTCCCGTTTACCAATCTGATCGTCAAGCTGGCAACCATATCCGTGCCCGAAAAGTCCAAGAAGGACGAAGAGGGCACCGTGCTGGACGAGAGATTGTTCATCACTCCCGCAATCGCTGTCGAGCAGGCTGAGATTGCCGCACGCAAAATGGCAGTTGCCGCTTGTGACGGCATGGACCGCGCGCTGATGTTAGTGACCAATTACGATGAAAAATCCGCCGACCTGGTACGTAAGTGCGAGGACGACGTGGATAAGATGGAGGATACCATCGGCTCTTACTTAGTCAAGCTGTCCGCAAAGAACAGCTCGGGCGAGGGCTCGCGTGAGATCACCAAGCTCTTGCACATCATCGGTGACCTGGAGCGTATTTCCGACCACGCGGTCAATATCGCGGAGTCTGCCGAGGAAATGAAGGATAAGGGCGTACAGTTCTCTCCCGCCGCGCAAAAGGAGCTCAATACCATGATCGCCGCTGTGCGCGAGGTGCTTTGGAACGCACGCGAAGGCTTTATCAACAATAACATGAATATGGCTGCCAGCGTTGAGCCTCTGGAAGAGGTCATTGACGATCTGCGCGACGATATCAAGCTCAACCACATCGTGCGTCTGCAAAATAACGAGTGTACCATGGAGATGGGATTTATTCTGTCCGATTTGCTGACCAACTGCGAAAGAGTAGCGGACCATTGCTCCAATATCGCGGGCTGTATGCTGGAGCTTTCGCAGGATAAGGCACTTGATATGCATAAGTATTTGTTTGCTGTCAAGCACGGTAATCCCGAATTTGACCGCAGATACCAAGAATATAAAGAAAAATATCCCATCGATAACTGATACTGACAGTTGAGAAATGCATAAAATCGGGAAAACTGCCCTGCTTTGCGGGGCGGTTTTCGCGCATTTATAAAAGGAAGCATCATGAAAAATCTGAAAAGAACCAAGCAATATAAGGAGTGCCGCGCGCGCTTTGCCGAGGTGTCAAGACGTCTTGCAGACCTCTATCCCGGTGCGGAATGTGCCTTGGAATGGCGCACCGATGCAAGCGATCCCGCGGACGACGGTTGGCGGCTTTTGATCATGGGCAGGCTGAGCGCACAATGCACCGATGCCAGGGTCAATATCGTGTGCCGCGAGCTGTTTGCGGCTTATCCGACCGCGCAGGCGGTGGCGGATGCGCCTATCGAGGACTTGGAGCGGCTGGTGCACTCCTGCGGATTTTTCCGCGCAAAGGCGCAGAATATCAAGGATTGCTGCCGCATCATGGTGGAGGAGTATGACGGGCGCGTGCCGGCAGACCGAGAGGTATTATTGACCTTCCCCGGTGTAGGGCGCAAGATCGCAAACCTCTTGCTTGGCGACATTTATCACGTGCCCGGCATCGTGGCGGACACGCATCTGATCTGCATCGGCGGTCGCCTTGGCGCATATCCCACGACTATGAAGGATCCGCACAAGGTGGAAAGGATTTTGGACATGTACGTAGAGCCCGAGGAGCAAAGCGATTTTTGCCACCGCGCGGTGCAGTTTGGCAGAGATTTTTGCACCTCTCGCGCACCCAAATGCGAAGCGTGCCCCTTAAGGGATATTTGTCCTTACGCGAAGAATGAGAAAATGTAGCGTATAAAAATTGACTGTATTCGCGCTCAATGTCATTAAGTTAAGGAAAACTCATAGCGGGAATCCAAACAATGCGGATACGCGCCAAAACGCCGTCCCCTCGGGGGAAGGTGGGATCCCACAAGCGCAGCGCAGTGGGAGGAAGGGGTAGCGTATCAAATTTGGA
>JAGBXH010000184.1 GCA_017629395.1 Clostridia bacterium
CACGATGACCGAGGGGTTGCCGATAAATTCACCGAACGCGTATGCAAGTGAGGTCTTACCCGTACCCGACATACCCTGCATGACCAGAATGTGCGATACACCCAGATTGGAAATAAAGCGGCGGATATCAGCAATATCGTAATACAGTCCCAGGTTTCCTGCCGCATACGCGCGGAAGCTCTCGCAAAATCCCTTGAGCGTCAGGCTCGGATCATAGGTGGGGGCTGCATACTTGCGCATGACCTCATCAGTGCGCGCCAGCATGAAAAATCTGCTCTCTCCCTCCGCCCGCTCGATCTCTCCCGGGGCAGCTGTGCCCTTGGAGGGCTTTTTGCCGTTGCCTTCCCCACCGTTCTCGGGGGCAACGACCTGCACGCGCGCGGACTCCCCGCGCAGCACCGCAACCACCAGCCACACAATCAGTGCAAGCACCACGATCACGTACAGTGCAATGGCAGTTCTGGACGACAGCAGCTCCCACAAAAATTGTAAAAGCATCATAGCTACTTCTCCTTTAGATCAGGTTCATCGAGGAAAGCACCTCGACCGTCATAGGCATCTTTTCCTTGCCCACCGTGCGCTCCAGCAGCGCGGACAGGCTCTCGCCCTCGCTCGCCTCGGCAAGCACACGCAAGCCCTCGGCACACGCGGGGACCAGCACGGCAGCAAATGCATTATCAAACGCATCACTCATCTTACCGCCGCAGGCTAAGAACATGGCGCTGTATCTTTCAAGCATGCGCAGCGTGCGGTTGGAAAGTGCATCCGCTCCCGACTCGACCATGCGCTGCTCCAACAGATCGATAACGCGCCAATACTCATCCGTCAGATAATACTCGCCCTCGGCTGCCGACACGGCACGCTCCAGCGCATCCACCGCTACCGTGACGGGCTGTGCACCCTCGGCACTCTCGGGCGGAACGGCTCTGCCGGAATTGCGCAAATACACGGCAACCGCATGCATGGCAAGCTTACCGCCTACAACGGGCACGTGATCCCGCTCGGGCAGCACGCTCATGATCCAAAGGTTTGCAGGCAGCAGCAGCGTTTGGTCCGTCACGCCAAGAGGCATGCTTGTGGGTTGGCTGCTCGCCTTTCCCAAATAAAGCCCCACACCTTCCGTGGGTACGCTGAAATAGCCCGCAAGGGGGTCAAACACCGTATTGATCTCCGCAGCTCCCACGCCGCCAACGCCCGCAAGGCAGACGTTACGGGGAGAAAAGCTTGCCGTGTAAAGTGCCCGGACAAAGGAGGTGTGTACCGGCGCATCGCTCTGCGCGTCACGCTGCAGAAGCACGCGGGCAATTCCCTCTGTGCCGCTCTCGTCCGTATTTTCGCACGTGTATTGCTCTGCATTGACGCAAAGTGCACGGGAAAGGCGATCAAATATATCCGCGCTGTCAAGCGCGCCTGCACTGCAAAGCAGCAGGCGAGAGGCAGACATGGCGCTGACGATGCGGCGCACGCTCTCCTCGTCATATTCCCACAAAAGCGTGCTCAGCGCACCCAGCAGCTGCGCGGGCGCGATCTCGGATGCAGGCGCGGGCATGGTGTACGCCTCACTCTGCGCATCAAGTGCCGCAAGTGCCTCATAGGACACGGTCTGCTCACCCATTGCGACCTTGACCTGCTGTGCGCTCTGCTCTGCCGCAACGGTATCCGCAGTCGGCTGTGCAATCTTTTCATCAGCATGCAGCTCCTGCGCCGTTTGCTTGAGCAGCTCCTCCTGCTTATCACCGTTTTTGCGGTAGCGACGCCACTTGATCATACGCACGATCATGACGATGGTCAGCAAGGACGCGATCAGCAAAAGCCCCACGGCGCCCAGCAGCTCCAGCACGCGGAAAATAAACTGCACGGTCTGATCGGTATAAACGTCATTGCCGAACAGCGAGATGATGTTACCGATCAGATTTTGCAGCAAGTCGCCCGCCAAGCCTCCTATCGCGCTGCCGATGCCTATGAATGCAATATCCAGGCACAAAAGCAGGTTCAAAAAGTCCAGTAAGCCGATGGGAATGAGCAACAAAAGTGCTCGCTTCCAACGCTTATGCTTGGCATCCAGCTTTTTTTGTGCCTTGTTAAGCTTTTTCTGCGCTGCTGCGGCACGCTTTTCCAGCTCTACGGGGTCTGCTATGAGCAGCTCGTGACAAAAAACGCAAAATTTCTTGCCGTCCTGATTACTCGTTCCGCATTTTCTGCAAATTGTCATATCATAAACTTCCTTCCCGGAGAAATTATTGTACCATATAGTTAATTATATTATAGCATACACGCGCGCGCATTACAATGCGCAAAGCAGACAAATTGAAACTGCCTCTTTTGTGGAATTTGCAAGGCACTTTTTGCCGGTTTTTTCCGACGGCTTGACGGCAGGAAAAAATTTTGCTATAATGTAAGTGATGAAAATTTTGAAGCGAGGTGTTCTTCATGTCCGATAAAGCCTCCCTTGCGTGCCGTATCGTTTCGTGGGCTCTTTGCGCTGCCATGATCCTTTGCGCGCTCGCTTTTACGCTTGCCTGCGTGCAGATCTGCCGCAGCGGCGACCGTCCCTTCACGCCCGAAAGCATAGCGTCAGCTTGGCAGAATACAGC
>JAGBXH010000185.1 GCA_017629395.1 Clostridia bacterium
ACCACGCCTTGCATTCGTTGCGGCTCCTGCACCAACACCTGCCCCTTCGGTCTTGCTCCCGCGGAGATCGCAAAGGCATACGACCGCAAGGACGCTGTCAAGCTGGAGGAGCTTTCGCTGAACACCTGCATGGAATGCGGCTGCTGCAGCTTCGTATGTCCTGCAAACCGTCCCTTGGTACAGACCAATAAGCTTGCCAAGGCATTTTTAAGAGAGCAAAAGGCAAAGGAGGGAAACAAGTAATGGGTAAGCAACTCACACTTTCCGCTTCTCCTCATATCCACAGCGGACGCACGACAAGCCGCGTTATGCTGGACGTTATCATCGCGCTGCTGCCTGCAACGATTGCGGGCTGCGTGATCTTTGGTCTGCGCGCGCTTGCGGTGGTTGCCCTGACTGTGGCAAGTGCCGTTGGCTTTGAGGCTCTTTTCAATCTCATTACCAAGAAAAAGCAGACGATCGGTGACCTGAGTGCCATTGTGACGGGTCTGCTGCTTGCGCTGAATTTGCCCGCAAACGTGCCGATGTGGCAATGCGTGGTCGGCGCGCTGTTCGCAATCATCGTGGTCAAGTGCCTGTTCGGCGGTCTTGGCTGCAACATCGTGAACCCCGCCATCACCGCCCGCGTATTCATGCTGGTGGCGTTTGGCTCTATGACCAAGGCTGCGCTGCCCACCATCGTGGACACCGTGGCAGGCGCAACGCCTCTGGCTTCCGAGCAGGCTACCTCTCTGACCGATCTGCTGCTCGGCTTGCACGGCGGTGCAATCGGTGAGACCTGCGCTGCTGCGCTGCTGGTCGGCTTTATCTACCTTTTGGTGCGCCGCGTGATCTCCTGGCATCTGCCCGTTGTCTTTATCGGCACGGTGTTCGCAGCATCCTTCTTCCTTGAGGGCATGGACGCTGTCGCTGCGCTGTCCGCGATCCTTTCGGGCGGTCTTCTGATCGGTGCAATCTTTATGGCAACCGATTACGTCACCTCTCCCGCAACCGCGTGGGGCAAGGTGCTCTTCGGTCTGGGCGCAGGTGCGATTACGGTACTTATCCGTTACTACGGGGTATATCCCGAGGGTGTATCCTTCGCAATCCTGCTGATGAACATCGTCACTCCCTTTATCGACTCCTGGACCAAGCATAAGGTATTTGGCAAAGGAGGTAAGAAAGCATGAAAAAGGCAATTAAAAGCACGGTCGTGCTGGTTGGCATTTGCGCTGTCATGGCAATTTTGCTGGCTTTGACCAATGCACTTACCGCTCCCATTATTGCGGAAAATCAAAACGCTGCAGCAAACCAGGCACTCTTGCAGGTCATGCCCAACGGCGAAGGCTTTGAGAGCGTGGAATTTGATGCAGAAAAGCTTCCCAAGACCATTAAGGAAGTATTTAAGGAAAAGAACGGCGGCTACGTATTCAATATGGAAACCACCGGTTACGGCGCAGGCCTTCTGATCATGTGCGGTGTCAATGCCGACGGTACGGTCAGCGGCGTGGTCTGCCTGGGCTCTTCCGAAACCTTGGGCTATGAAAAGACCTTTGGTGCAAACTTTGCAGGCAAGGATGCCGCAGGCGTGGACGCAGTGGACACCATTTCGGGTGCAACCAAGACCACCGAGGCATTCAAGGGAGCTGTCAAGGACGCACTCAACGCTGCCATCATTCTGGGCGGCGGATCGGTCGATCTGCGTACCGAGGAAGAAATTCTCAACGATAACCTGTCTGCAGCACTTCCCGCAGGCGAGGGTAAGTTTGGTAAGGTATTCATTACCGAGGTCATTGAAGGTATCGATGCTGTTTATGCAGCAGAGAACGGCAAGGGTTACGTTTACGTGATCGGTGAGCAGTTTATCGCCGTGGACGAAAACGGCAATACCGACAACGAAACGGTTGCTGCCGCACATGCGATCCTGTCTGCTTCGACTGCAGAGGATATTGATCTGTCTGCATTTGCAGATCTGCCCGCAAAGCTGTTGTCCGCTAAGAAGACTGCTACCGGTAACTATATCCTGGAAACCAAGG
>JAGBXH010000186.1 GCA_017629395.1 Clostridia bacterium
GCAGTACGTTTCCGCCGTAGCCGGAGTTGACCGACATAATGGTGTTATCCTGCGGGAAGTGGGTAATGTAACGGTTGTTCTCGTCCAGATCTGCCTTTGCGTGCAGACCCTTGATGTAGTCGGGGGAATCGCCCAGTGCTTCCAGAACGGAGGTGCCGACACGGGTCATGATCAGCATATTGAGCACGACGTAGATCGAGTCGGTCAGCTCAATGCCGTACTTTGCAAAGGGAGAGCCAACGATGGACATGGAGTAGGGAATGACGTACATGGTGCGACCCTTCATGGAGCCGGTGTACAGCTTCTTGAGCTTTGCGTACATCTCTGCGGGATCCATCCAGTTGTTGATGTTACCTGCCTCTTCCTTGGTGGGAGTGCAGATGTAGGTTCTGCCCTCAACGCGTGCCACGTCATTGACAGCGGTGCGGTGCAGGTAGCAGCCGGGCAGCAGATCCTGGTTAAGCTTGATCATCTCGCCGGTGGAGCAAGCCTCGGCACGCAGCGCTTCTGCCTGCTCGTGGCTGCCGTCGATCCAGACGATCTGATCGGGCTTGGTCATTTCTGCCATTTCGTTGATCCAATCCAAAACGAACTTGTTGTTAGTCATGGTTCTTCTCCTTTTATATATCAATTATTTTTTTGCATATCGTCAAGGGTAAATACGTTGGGAAAGCCCCAATTTCACCCACTATAATTATATAACAAAATCCGACCGTTTGCAAGAGCATTTTCAAAAATAATTCTATGAAAATATCACAAACGAACTATGAAAAGATTGTGAAAAATGACGCCCTTCAAAAAGGAACAAATGTTTGCATTTTTCGCACGCCTATGTTATAATATTGGTATAAAAGAAAAAACGGAGCGTGAAGATATGCAAAAGCTCAACGAAAGAGAACAAAGAGTATACGATTATATCGCCAAGACCATCAGAGAGCAGGGATATGCGCCCAGCGTGCGCGATATCCGCGAAGCGCTGGATTATAAGAGCACTTCGACCGTACATATGTACTTAGGCAGATTGGAAATGCTGGGATATATTATTAAGGACGAGGGCAAGAGCCGCGCGCTGCGTCTGTGCGACGAAGTACCCACGGCGGACGGTGTGCCGCTCTTGGGCAGAGTGACAGCGGGACAGCCCATTCTTGCCGTGGAGAATTACGAGGGTGTGATCCCCTTTGTGCCGCACGGCGGGTATCAGAAGGATAATCTGTTTGCCTTGCGCGTCCAAGGGCAGAGCATGATAGATGCGGGCATTCTGGACGGTGACGTGGTCATCGTCAACCGCACGCCTTATGCCGATAACGGTGAGATCGTGGTGGCAATGGTGGAGGACAGCGCAACAGTCAAGCGTTTCTTCAAGGAGGACGGACACTACCGTCTGCAGCCCGAAAACAAGACCATGCAGCCTATCATTGTCAAGCGCGTTGACGTGCTCGGCAAGGTGATTGCAGTGCAAAGATACTATTGATATAAGGAGATACCATGAGCCTTTTTAAGCGAACCTTGAAAAATGCCTTTCGCACAGTACTGCTTGGCTGGCGGGAGTATGCGGGCTTTTTCTTAGCTCTTTTGGTGGTGCAGAGCATCTTTTGGTCGCTGACGTTTTCACTTGACACCAACAACGCAGTTGCCAAAGAGCGCGTGACAGAGTCCTATTCCTATCACGTGGTGCTTCCTGCGCTGACGCCCACGCAGACCGCTACCTTTAAGAATATGCTCAACGGGCAAGCCGCGATTGACGACTCGTTTTACGAGGTGGAGATCATAGAGGGAGCCGAGAGCAGCGAGGCGCACGTCATGCTCAAGGGCAGAGATATCTCCCGCAGCTTTGCCAAGTTCCGCGATCGCTGCATGCTTGGCAGCTGGCAGTATGAGTTTACGCCGCTGTATACCTATCAGACCGAGTACGTCACGCCGGGCGTTTGGCGTTATGCCGCCATTTGCCTTGCAATGCTTGCGCTTTGTGCCGCGGTGCTGACCGTGCTTTATATCATCCGTATGGAAAATCACCAGTTCCAGTACGGTATTTACATGACCTGCGGTGCGGATTTCCGTATGCTGTTCCGCGTCACGTTCTGGGAGCTTGCTGCCATTGCCGCGCTGACCTTTGTGCCGGCTTGCTTGCTTTCCGCGCTGATCATGCTGCCGGTCTATCTGCCGGGCGGCGTGCTGTTCCGCTTTGGCTGGGCAGCACCCTTCAAGGTGCTTGGGCTGACGGCTGCCACCGTGCTTCTCTCGGTTGTGCTACCCGTCCGATATATGGCGCGTAAAACGCCCATGACGCTCATCACCTCGCGTAATAACGCAGGTCTTGTGACCTCGCCTCGCCGCTCCTTCCATCTGTTCGGCAAGCGTTTTCCGCGTGATTACGAGCTTGCGGGCATGTGGCGTATGCGCAAGTATTATATCCGCCTTGTGTGCTCTGCGGTCGCCTTTGCCTCTCTTTTTATCTCGGGGCTGTATATTGCCGACATGATCAAGACCAAGCAGGAGCTTGCTGTAGATGAGTTTGTGTTGGCGTACAATCAGCTGCCCGATGAGGTCGTCTTGGACGAGGAGGGCAACGAAATCCGTCCGTATTACGATGAGACGACGGCGGATGCCATCAACGATGACGTGCAGTTTATGTCCGAGGCGATCCGCGCCATGGACGGCGTTGCTTACGTGACGGCACAGGAGCAGGAAAGAGCCGATAACTTGCTTGGGCATATGCTGCTCAAGTCCGAAAACGTGCTTGCCTACGGGGAGTATGCCGTGCAGAGTGCGGGAGAGAGAGCGGGCTACGGCTTTGCTACCAATTCTTATAAATATACCGCGGTGGATCAGACCTGGATCGATAACGCTCTGGCGTCGGGGCTTTATACCTTTGAGGGCGACCCCTATGCCGTGCTGGAAAATCCCAATGCCATCATCGTCAGCGAAAAGATCCTCGGCGCACAGCGCTTTGATTTCAAGGTCGGTGATACCGTATATTTTGCCTCCTACGTAAGCGGACTCATTGCAGATAACCGTATGTTCACGCGCCGCGATCAGATCCTCTTGCAGCAGCTGGAATATTTCACCTTTGACTACGGCACGACGGGCACCTCTACGGGTGAATACGTGGTGTGCGCCGTGATCACCGAGTCCCCCTCGGATAGCTACTTGACCGTGGGCATGCACGCAGAGCCCTTTCGCGCCTTGACCGCGCTGGACGGTGCGCGCGACAATATGACCGTGTACTTTGCAGACGGCTTGACCCTGGCAGAAGCTGATGCGCTTTCCGAGCAGATCGTGACGCTTGCTGAGGATTTTGCTTGGAAGTATCAAAGAACCGGCACGTTTTTTGACGATATGATCGCGGATGCGCGTAAGGACAATCTGATCACCGCCGTCATTTCCTGCTTTATTTTGGTGGTATCGCCCTTGGTGTGGTTCTTCTCACAGCTGCTTTACTACCGCAGAAGGGAAGAGGAGTTTTATATGCTGGAGGCAATGGGCGGCTTTGGTATCGAGATCCGCGGACTGCATCTGACCGCGGGCGCGGTGCTTTCGGGTGTTGCATTCTTAGTCACGCTTGGTATGAGCTATGCGTTCAATTTCGTGCTGTATATGACCATGAGCCGTATTCTGCCTGCGTTTGGCGTTGCGCAAGCAATCAATTATAATTATTATATGCCGCTGTGGGCGCTTGCCCTGTGCGCTGCCGTATCGGTGGGCTGCGGCTTTGCATCCTGCCTTGTGCCGTATTTGCTGTGGAAAAAGCGCACCGAGGCACGGTTGGAGAAAGAGAAGGGAGGACAAGTCAATGGAAGATAGAAGAGTGGTTGTGGAAACGGTTGATCTGATCCGTCAGTACAAGCAGTACGACGAGGTGGTCAATGCGGTCAATCGTGTCAATCTGCGTGTGTACGAGGGCGAGTTCGTCGCCATTATCGGTTCGTCCGGCTCGGGTAAATCCACGCTGCTGCATACCATGGCGGGCTTGGACAGACCCAACGCGGGCAAAGTCATCATCCGCGGGCAGGAGATCACCGCCATGGCACCCGATGAGCTGGCGCGCTTCCGCGGCAATCATATCGGTATGGTATTTCAGAGCCATAACCTGATTCCGCAGTTTACTGCGCTGGAAAATATCCTCGTGCCCACGCTGATGTGCAACAAGGAGGATATTTCCTATGAGGAAAACCTCAAAAAGC
>JAGBXH010000187.1 GCA_017629395.1 Clostridia bacterium
ATATTCTGTGCACGCGTCACCGCCGTATAAAGCAGATTACGCGTCAGCAGCATCGGGGGCGCTGCATACATCGGCACAATGACGATGGGGTACTCGCTGCCCTGGCTTTTATGCACCGTAATGGCATACGCGTGCTCCAGGTCCTCCAAGGAGGAAAAATCATACTCGACCATACGGTCGTCAAACTCAATATCCATGACGCGGTCGGCTGCGTGAATGCGGCGAATGACGCCCATATCCCCGTTAAAAATACCGCTGCCCTGCTGCCCGTCGGTGCGCTCCCACACCACGTCGTAGTTATTGCGCACCTGCATGACGCGATCTCCCTCGCGGAACACGGTATCTCGGAAGGTATATTCGCGCTTGCCCTTATCGGGCGGGTTCATGCGGCTTTGCAGCAGAAGATTGAGGTGATCCGTACCGCCCTCACCGCGGCGCGAGGGGGTGATGATCTGCGTACCCGTCCGCGCCATTTCCCCGTAGGTGCGAGGCAGGCGGTTTTGGTACAGATCCGCAATCGTTGCCGCGATCTCCGCGTCACTCTGGCGCGGCAGGAAGAAAAAGTCGTTATTCTTGACCGACAGATCCGGCATTTGCCCTTTATTGATGGCGTGCGCGTTGGTCACGATCAGCGACTGTTGCGCCTGCCGGAATATTTCATCCAGACAAACGGTAGAAAAGCGTCCGCTTTCGATCAGATCGTGCAGCACGTACCCCGCACCGACGCTGGGCAGCTGATCTGCGTCGCCGATCAGAATAAAGCGCGCGCCGGGCTTGACAGCCTTGAGCAAATGGCACATCAAGGCATTATCCACCATGGAAGCCTCGTCCACGATGATGACGTTCTCGTCCAAGAGATCCTGCTGGTTCTTGCGGAATTTGCCGCCCGTCTCATCGTCACCCGAAAACTCCATTTCCAAGAGTCTGTGAATGGTCTTTGCCTCGGTCTGGGTCGACTCGGACAAACGCTTTGCCGCTCTGCCCGTGGGTGCAGCAAGCGCGACCTTGTGCCCCATGCCCTTGAAAATATCGATCAGCGCACGCACAACGGTGGTCTTACCCGTACCGGGGCCGCCCGTCAATATCATAACGCCGCTCTCCAGCGCTGCGTAGATCGCCTTTTTCTGCATGGTAGCGTACTGCATGCCGCTCTTGCGCTCTTCGTTTTTAATGAACGCGTGCACGTCGCCCGCATCGACCGAAGCGCAAAGCTTGTCAAGCAGCACCAGCTTTTCGGCAATATACACCTCCTGGGCGTACACGCGGCTGTCGTAAAGGTACTGCGTGCCGTCAAACATACTGTAGCACACGCGGTTATCGCCCAACAAGCGGCTGACCGCCGCATCTGCTGCGCTCTCCTCTACGCCAAGCAGCTTTGCCGCCCCCGCGACCAGCTTATCGCGCGGCAGGCACACGTGCCCGTTTTGCGCGCTGTTGGAGCGCAGCATATAGAGAATGCCGCTCTTGACTCTCTCCTCGTTGTCCCCTGCCATACCAAGGCTTTGCGCCATGGCGTCCGCACGCTCAAAGCCGATGCCCTCGACCTCAT
>JAGBXH010000188.1 GCA_017629395.1 Clostridia bacterium
GGTCACGTCTGCGGACATGCAGACGGAGTTTGCCTTCATAGCACCAAAGTTTGCGCCGAATGCCTTTGCGATCTCGTAAAGCAGGTCAAGCAGCAGCTCGCACTGCATGCCGGTGTCACCGTCAGAGCCGATCTCTTCCTTGTCTGCAAGGATGACCATGGTGGTGCGGGCTGCGTCGGGGCACTCAAAGAGAGCCGTCAGCGCGGGATATGCGCAAACGCGGTCGTCATGTCCGTAAGAGCCGATCAGCGAGCGGTCAAGACCTACGTCACGTGCCTTTGCAGCAGGCACGATGGAGAGGTCAGCGGACAGGAAATCAGCTTCCACAATGCCGTACTTTTCGTTAAGCAGGTTGAGAATATTCATCTTGATCTTGTCGGATTCCTCGCCCTCAAGAGGTCTGGAGCCCAGCAGGATGTTGAGATTCTCTGCGGGAATAGCAGAGCCCAAGGGCTGAGCGTTCTGGCTCTGACCCAGGTGAGGCAGCAGATCGTTGATGTAGAGCACGGGATCGGTCTCGTCTTCACCGATGGTGACCTTGACGACCTCGCCGTCCTGCTTGACGATCACACCGTGCAAAGCAAGAGGGGTAGCAACCCACTGGTACTTGCGCACGCCGCCGTAGTAGCGGGTCTTGAAGAAGCCAAAGCCGCCGTCCTCATACAAAGGGGACTGCTTTAAGTCAAGTCTGGGGGAGTCGATGTGCGCTGCGCAGATACGAATACCGTTCTGTACGGGCTCAGAGCCGATGCGGAACAAAAACAGCGATCTGCCGCGGTTGTTATAGTAATACTTGCCGCCCTCTGCAAGCTCCATGCCAAAGATATAGGGAACGTAGCCCTGCGCCTCTGCCATAGCAATAGAGGTCGCAACAGCCTCTCTTTCGGTCTTGGAAGCATCCAGATACTTTGCGTAGTCTACGCAGTAGTCGTAAGCAGCCTGGATCTGCTCGGGGGTAGCAACCTCGTAGAAGTTGGTCTTTTTGTAACCAAGAAGGTCTTTTTTGGATTCGGACATGGTAAATTCTCCTTTATTTTGCATAGTATAGTTTTTCATAAATTGCTTGTGCCCGGGCAGCCTTTTTGACCGCCTTGGCAATATTCTTATCCGGTATCGTTTGCAGCGTACCGAAATCGGAATCAATGTAATTGGGGTTTTGCAGCCAAGCGTCCACCGTTTCCTCACCCGCATACCAGGCAGCGTATACCGTGCTCCACATACCGTATTTGGTGTAAAGCTTGGAGAGGTACATCGTGCCATAACGGATATTGGTGTCGGGATCGTAAAGGGCTGCGGCGTTCATTCCCTCGTCGTGCGCCTCCGTTGCAAGCTGCACGTAGCGTTGTGAGGTCATCTGCATAAGACCGATCTGCCCATTTCTGCCTTGCTTGGTGCTGTCAAAGTTACTTTCCACCTTGAGCATGGCGTAAACCACTGCCTCGGGGACACCGTATTCCATGGCGTATTGCTCTGTCTGGTTGCGAAAGTCGCGCGGATGCGCAAGGCGTTCGACGCCAAGACAGCACAGCTCAAAAACACCGCCAAAGGCAAGGGAAACGACTAAAATGATGAGTATGGGCAAGGCGTGCCCGGAGTGCTTTTTTCTCATAGCAGCTCCTTTGCAAGTGCGTTGACCAACGCCAGCGTTGCATCGATTCCATCGGTGCCTTGCAGGTTGTTTTCAAACAGAAAATCCGCTTTTTCGGCGTAAAAAGCAACCGGCTTTTGTGCGTCAAGCCGCTTGTTTGCGGCGTCCTCGGAAAGGTTGTCGCGCACCATAATGCGTGCCTTGCGCACCTCGCGGTCAGCAATCATGGCACAGGTGTGTGTGCAAAGCGCATCCGCGCCTGCTTCAAACAGCAGAGGAGCGTCCAGAATGGCACCGCGCGCACCTCGCTGCTTTGCCGCCTCAATCCGCTTTTCGCTCTCGGCGATCACGTGCTTGTGCGTGATGCGGTTGAGCAGCTCCAGCTTGTCTTTGGCGTCAGGTGCAAACACGATTGCCGCAAGTGCCTTGCGGTCAAGCGTCCCGTCCTTGATGACGTCCGTACCGAACGCCTCTTGCAGCTCAGCAAGGCACGGGGAGGGGGAGTTTGTCAGCTCGTGATACACGGCATCTGTATCGATCCATGCAAAGCCGTGTGCGTCCTGCAGGTGCTTTGCTACCAAGCCCTTACCGGCACCGCTGGGGCCTGTCAGTCCTAAGATGGGAAAGCTCATATCTGTACTTCCTTTCCACCCTCGGCATCACTCTTCATAGCGGCTGCCATGATGCGCTGAATTTGCGCACCGTCCGCAAAATCGGGGGAGAAGTGCGTACCTGACGCAACTGCGTCAAGGTAAAGGTACATACCGTGAATGTGTCCGCGCAGCCAGCCCTGCGGCGCTTTGACTGCGGGGAAGGCTCCACCCGGAGCGGGATATCTGCCCGATGCGGGAATGGCTGTAAAGCCCGAAGTGCCGCCAAGCGGCAGCTTGGGACTTGAAGCGTCCATGTAATAGAGAATATCGCATTCGGCAAGGGAATAGCGCAAAGCGCCGCCCGTGCCGTAAACTTCAAAGCTAAGCCCATCCTCTGTGCCGTGGGCAAGCTTGGAAACGCTGATCTGTCCGACAGCACCGCATTCCAGTGTGGCGGTCATGTAAAATGCTTCGTCCGCGTTGGTCTGCCAAAGCGAGCCGTCCTTTTGCTTGTGCGTGTCAAATGCAATATGCGATTTGCCGCTGATGCTTGCAAATTCACCGCACAGATGCCTGCAAAGATCAATGGCGTGCGAGCCAAGGTCAAAAAGCGTACCCGCACCGCAAACGGTTGCGTCCTGCTTCCAGCCCACAAAGCGCGCGGGATCAATGTCGCTGTCGTGTCTGTAGTGGAAGGAGAAGGAGAGAATGCGCCCCAGCGCCCCCTCTTCAATCAGCTGCTTGGCACGCATGATGGCGGCAAGATGGCGGTTGTTATATACCACGCCGCAGATCAGTCCTTGATCGGCTGCTTTGGCGGCAAGCGCCTGGGCTTGCGCATAGCTGACCGTAAAGGGCTTTTCGCAAAGCACGCTCTTGCCTGCGTCCAAAGCCGCGTTTGCAATTTCAAAGTGCGTGACGTTGGGGGTGCAGATGTCAATGACGTCGATCTCGGGATCGGCAATCATTTCTTGCGCATCGGTGTACGCACGCGCAAAACCGAGCTCCTCGCAAATGCGTGCGGATTTTTCCTTACTTGTGGTGCAAATGCCGTGTACCGAAGCGGTAAACTCAAGAGGGGAATAGAAATAGGGAAGCGACGCGATGCTGTAGGCGTGGGTCTTGCCCATTGCGCCAAAGCCGACGATGCCGACGTTCAAATGCTTTTTCATACTATCCTCCTCATGTTTTCAATAAATATATAACACCAACTTACATTATACCGCAAAACGCGAAACAATGCAAGGGGTTTTTGAATATTTTTGCGGTGATTTGGCGTCATGGTCCCAAACAAAAAGAAAACAGGGAAAGGCAGGTTCTCATAAGGAAGTTTGCTTGTATGGCATAGACTTGCTTCGCAGTAAACAAATAAGTAACCCCAACAGATTTTTAAAAGCCTGTTGGGGTTTTCGCAATATTGATTTGGCAAACTATTTTATTAAACCTTTCAAAAAGTGTTTATTCCATTTTCTTCGGTAAAAGGATATTTCAAGAGCAATTCGCTTTTTACTATGCTTATTTCCATCAGCAAGAATAAC
>JAGBXH010000189.1 GCA_017629395.1 Clostridia bacterium
GAGTCCCCAAGCACCGCAAGAGCCGCGATACCAACCGTCGGCAAGCTCTGCCGTAATAACGTTTTCACCGTTTTTCAAAAGTACGGTAACGTCATAAGTCTGACACTGCACTCTCTTTCTGTAATCCGTATGTCCGGGAGCGAGAACGAAATCTCCAACTCTTTCACCGTTCAGCACAAGCTCATAGAGTCCGCACGCGCTGACGTACATACGGGCTTTTTTTACGTCTGCCGTATCAAATTTCTTTTGAAAGCAATCTATAGGGTACCGTTTTAATGGATTCACGCTATAATTGCCGCTGATCCACCTTGCAGACCAGTCGGATGGATGCAAAAGCCCCATTTCAAAGAATGCGTCTGCGGCTTCCCCGGAAACGTCATTTTCATCCCACAGGGTGATGCTCCACTCAATTCTCTGCCGGGACATGAGTGCTTGAGGATAGGTCGCGCGCATAGCATCACTCTGCACCTTTCCGCTGTCCCAAGTAACTACTCCGTCAGCCGAGGCAACGATTCGATAGGCTGTTTGCTTGATTCCGCCCTCGCAATTCCAAGTCAGAATCGGCTTTTGAAAATCCACGCCGATAGGGTTTGTGAGAAATTCGGTCTTTAATCGTATTGCCTTCATATCAGTTACCGCCAAGCTCTTTTTGAATCTTTTCGTAATACTTTTCGCCCTCTGCTTTTTCTCTTTCCCAAGCAGCCGCTTCCTTGTCCGAAAGAGGAGCGAATTCTTCCACCACATCTTCGCCGCGGCGAGACTTGATGATCGCCTGCTTTCTGCCGATCGTCTTTTCGACCGAGAAGAAAACAAGAAGCACGGCAAGCACGATGCCGGTAAATACTTCAAGTCCTACGAAGGAGAACGTGATGGTATTCAGCACCGCCTCGGGCTGAGTTGCCGCAACGGTATTTCCTGCTGCATCGAGGGACGGTGCAATATATCCCGCACTGCTGAGAAGTCCATTGAAAATACCTGTCACGATACCGACAAGGGCTACTGCAATCACGTTATAGATGGACATGGCTACGCCGTCGCAACGGATACCGCTTTTCCATTCAAGATGGTCAAGCGTATCGGCAAAGAGCGCCATAAATACATATGCGCAAGGAAGTCCGCCGATATTTTTGATAAACTGACCGATCAGAACGACCACAAGATTTGTGGGAACGAGCCAGCAGATAAGGCTACCAATCGCGTACAGCACAAAGCCCCACATGGTCACGTTTCTCTTGCCGAACTTTTTTGCAAGCGGCCACACGGCAAAGATACCGATGCCCATGGGAACACCGCCGATGACCGATACCAGCATCTGCGTAATACCGTCGTTATATGTACCCAGCACGTAGTTGCAATAATACACAAGACCGAGATTTTTCATACTCATACCAAAGGTGTAAATAAAGAAATATGCAAATACGATCAACAGATACTTATCGGTGAACACGAGCTTCAGCTGCGTTTTGAACGGGATCTTCTTTTCTTCCGTATCCTGCGTTTCCTCGGTAACTCTCTCCTTGGTGAAGTAATATTCCAAAAGGATCAGCGGAAGCGTTATAATAGAAAGAATACCCATCACCGCGATCCATTTTGCCTTATCGATACCGAGCATGGGCATGATGACCATCGGGAAGATCAATGCCACGAGAATACCGCTCATCATGATCGTGGATATCTGATTGAATACCGAAAGGCTTCCTCTCTCTGTTGTGTTTCTCGTTGACAGAGGAACCATCAGATTGTGGCTCATATTGAAAATCGTATAAGCAAAAGAATAGAACAAGTTATAGGAGAGCATCACCCATATGACCTGAACTCCCTCGCTTGCCTGCGGAACGGTAAAGAGCAATACACCCGAAAGCGCGACCAAGGGAGCGGAGAGAAGCAACCACGGGCGCGCCTTTCCCTGCTTGGTTTTGGTGCGGTCGATCACATAACCGAATACGATATTGGTTATCGCATCAATAACCTTGGATACGATTGGGAATATAGTGAGGAATATACCGCCCCAGATATGGGTCAAGTTCAGAACGTCTGTATAATAGACGTTCAAATATGTAGCGAGGACTGCATTCAGAAGCAATGCTCCTGCGGGGCCGATCAGATAACCCAGCCATTTCTCGCCCGCCTTTACGTTATCCGATTTAACCCTTGAATGAAATATTCGTTTTTCAAGTAATCTATTTGCCATGTTTTTTCTCCTTATCCTTGGGAAGTGGCGGAGCCTTGATTCCGTTGCACAAATTTCCAAGGCCTTTTATAATTTTACCGTTTGCAAGATTCACAAACATCTCTGCCATATTGTAAGGACAACTTGACCCCGCAGACATAGACATCGTAATGATCGAGTTGGAGTCAAGTATTCTGCGCAA
>JAGBXH010000190.1 GCA_017629395.1 Clostridia bacterium
AAACGCGCTTGGCGAGGTCATTATGGACACCTTGGTCAAGCCTGTGCGCAACAAGAAGTGGAAGAGAACCGAAAAGATCCACGGCATTACCCCTGAGATGGTGCAGGATTCTCCCACCTGGGAGGAGCTGACGCCCCGTATCAAGGAGATCTTTGCCGAGTGCGATAATCTGATTGCATACGGCGTTTCCACCGACTACAGCCACATCAAGTACATTTACGAAACGCAGGCGGAGCGCGAGGCTCTGCACGACAAGACCCGTTGCTGTGCCAACGAGTTTGTCAGATACATTCACGAGCACCGTCCCGACGTGGTACACGCATCCCTGGTGGATGCCATGGATACCATGGGCATTGCATGGGACGGCATCCCCCACACATCTATCGCAGATACCATTGCGTGCCAGAAGGTCTGGGACGCGCTGTTCCCCCACTATTATCAAGGCGAATAAGCGTAAGAAAGGGAAAAAATCATGTTTGATAAGTTGTTTGGACTCGATAAAGCAAAGCCCGCAGAGGAGGGCACCGAGCTTTTGACTACGGTTTACGATAACGTGCAGCTTTCTATGGTGCGCAGCCTTTTGGAGGCAGAGAGCATCCCGTATCTGATCAGAGAGCGCGGCAGCGGCAGTGCCGTCAAGATCGTCATGGGCGTTTCCTCGTTCGGCTCGGACGTTTACGTGCCCGCAAGCAAGCTGGAGGAGGCAACCGATGCGATTGCCGCTCTGCTTGGCGAAGAGGTTGAATTTATTGAGGACGGCGAAGGAGAATAAAGCATGAAGGAAGTATTGCTTTGTAAATACGGCGAGATCGTGCTCAAGGGCGCAAATAAGCGTTACTTTGAGGATATGCTGTGCCGCGAGCTGCGTCACCGCGCTGCAAACTACGGTGATTTTAATATCTACCGTGCACAGAGCACCATCTATATCGAGCCCAAGGATGAATTCTGCGACATGGACGGCATGTTTGAGTCCGCTCGCAAGACCTTTGGCATCGTTGCGATCGGCAGAGCGGCTGTGTGCGAAAAGAACATGGAGAGCATTACCGCGACCGCACGCGAGTATATCCCCCAGTTCCTGCAGGGCAAGCGCACCTTCAAGGTAGAGGGCAAGAGATCGGATAAGGCGTTTTGCAAGAACTCTATGGAGATTGCTATGGAGATCGGCGGCGTGCTGCTTTCTTGCTGCCAGCCCATTCGTGTAGACGTGCACAATCCCGAGATCGTTGTCAAGGTCGAGGTGCGTGAGTACGCTGCTTACGTGCATGCAGGTCAGTTCAAGGGCGCGGGCGGTATGCCCGTAGGCTCCAACGGCAAGGGCATGCTGCTGTTGTCGGGCGGTATCGATTCTCCCGTTGCAGGATATATGATGGCAAAGAGAGGCGTCAAGATCGAGGCTGTGCATTTTGAGTCCTTCCCCTATACCAGCGAGCGCGCAAGAGAAAAGGTGCTGGAGCTGGCAGGCTTGGTTTCCTCTTATGCGGGGGATATCAACGTACACGTGGTATCGCTGACGCACATTCAGGAGGAGTTAGTCAAGAATTGCGAGGAGGATTACTTTACGCTGCTGTTGCGCAGATATATGATGGCAATTGCGGATAAATTGGCGCATAAGTTTAACTGCGGCGCGCTGATCACGGGCGAGAGCCTTGGTCAGGTAGCATCGCAGACCATGGAAGCCATCAACGTAACCAATACCATGACCACGCTGCCCGTGTTCCGTCCCTGCATTGGCATGGATAAGGAAGAGATCGTGCAGATCGCGCACAAGATCGGCACGTTTGAAACCTCGATTCTGCCGTTTGAGGACTGCTGCACGGTGTTCACACCCAAGCACCCGAGAACGCGTCCCGAGCTGCACAAGGTCGAGCGCGAGGAGCAAAAGCTGCCCTTTGACGAGCTTGTGGACGAAGCCATCGCAGGCATGTACCGCGTGCAGATCAAAGCCAGATACTAATAAATCAAAACGACCCAAACTTTTGAAAAGTTTGGGTCGAGTCTTTTTCAGAAAGGCATGGTCGCCCCTGCTTTTGAAAAGTTTTGATCAAACTTTTTCAAAAGTTTGCGGGGGCTTGGGGC
>JAGBXH010000191.1 GCA_017629395.1 Clostridia bacterium
CACTCGCCGCAACCACCGTTGTTTACGCTCTTAGCGAGATCACGGGTCTGGATAGTCTGAATTCTCTTCATGATAATTTTCTCCTTATAGAAATAAGCTTAACAGATGTATTATAGCATCGAAAGCGATTTTTGTCAATAGGTTGTGAGAAAAAACAATGCAAATGGTGAAGTCTAGAATAAGGATGACGCTCGAGGGATACACATCCCTTTGCGATTACAAAATCCCGTGACCTGAATCGGTCACGGGATCTTTTTTTAATCTATCAGCAAGCTCTTCTCTCCCCACTCGGCGATTGCCTTAGTAAGCAGGCGCGCGTACTCGTCCTCGGAGAGGCGGTAGTGCGCCATCAACTGCTTTTTGGCAACTGCGGGGCGTTTTTCGATATAGTCGCGGATGACGTTGATATAATACATCCACGAGGGTCTTGCGCCGTCGTAGGGCGTTGCCGTGCCGTCGGTGCACTTCCAGCGATCCAGCTGCAGCTGCATAACGGGCGCGACCGTGTCCACGATCTCTTCCAGAATGGGCGAGGACGCCTCGGGTGCGTAATACACCTCGGTCAGCCAGATATATCGCATTAAAAACCGCTCGCGGAACTCGGGATTGCCCATCAGCCCGTTGATCAGAATACCGATGACCGAGCCGTCACTCACCGCACCGTGCAAATTGGTGTCTACATTAGAGTTAAGTCCGACGCCGTGGTCGGTATCCACCACGCAAAAACGCCACTTGGTATCCTGCCCCGAAATGCTGTTGGGGTTACTGTTGCGCCAGACCTTGACGTTATTGTTGGGCCAGTCGCTGCAGTTGAGATAGATCTGTGCGCAGAAATAGTCGATCAAGTTATCGGTATCCACGCGATCACACACATATTTGTAATGCACGGGATCGGAGAGGTCGTTTTGCTGTGCGTATTTGAACAGCGCGTTGAATTCATCCGCGTCACGCTGCTCTCCGTGTGTCAAAAGGTACTCAAACTTGATCACGGGAATGGGGTACGGGCACTCAAGAACTGCAAGATCCTCCTCAGGCACACCGTAAATGGTTTCAAAATACTTTTCGTCAAAGCGTTCGCGCGCGTTGTAAATGCCCCAGAACTCGCCGTTGATGAAGACGAACACCGGCTTATACGCCATGCTCTCTGCATGCAGCTTGGAGTCAAGGCGCGCAATATACGCATCACCGATATGCGAGCGCGAAATGGTACAGCCCGAGTTGTCACCGCCGCCGTTACGAAGCAGCAGTCTGCGGTAATATACGGTATCGTCCCCCGTTGCGGTGGGCGTTGCATATTCGCCAAAGATGTTGTAATTAAAGGCGTTAAGGTTTTCGGAAACCTCGGGATTGGCGTTTTCGCGGAACAGAATGCGGAAGGATTTTTCGGTCATGCCGAGCGACCCTTTGCCGTTGAGCGCGATCTCCACAAAAGAGGAAAACTCACAGGTGTTGTCGGTAATGTATTCCAGGTACGCACCGATACGCTCGTGCCCCTCCGAGAAATTCATGTAAATATTCTTACCCATCGGATCTGTGCTGATGAAATCCTCGGGCTGTACGGCAAGGCAGAATACGTCCAGCTCGTCTGCACGGATATCCTTGCCCACAAAGTAGGTCTGCGTGGTCACGGGGGTGGTATTTTTACCGTTGGTTGCATAGGCACGCACCGTCCACGCGCCCATTTGCGAGAGCACGTTGGGCGAGAAGGTATTGCCCATGGCGAGAATGTTGTTCTGCGTCAGCTCGCCCCACGCCATTTGCGTGGTGTCGGTCAACAAAATGGGATCTGCATACTGCTTTGCAAGCACGGTGCGCGGATCTGCACCGTTGATCGTATAGAATACGGTATAGCCCGCAGGAGCGGTCATGGTAAGCGAAAATTCCTCGTCGTAAAATCCGCTCTGATGCGAGAACACGACCTCTGCCGCCATGGTGTGCACGGTGGTATTGACGTCACCTTGCGAGGTCTGCGGACGGATCTGCCGCAGCATGGCAGTAGACGCCAGCGTCAGATCAACGGTATCAAAGGGCGCAAAGGGCGAATCCGCGTCGCGGCGGATCAGCGTACTTTTGGACGCTCCGCTGACGTAGTTACGGATCGCACCGCTGTCCACAGTATGCGCGGAAAGGTAATCCACCACGCCGCTCTGTCCCCCGATCGGTCTGTCATTTTGCAAAGCTGTTCCCACGGGTGCTATGACAAGGCGCAAATCGGTGGTGGTCAGCAGCATGTTCGGACGAATGGCGTCGGCTTGATCGATCTGCAGGGCGGGCTGTGCAAGCTCACTCTCGGTTGCCTGCCCCTGCACGAGGTAGTAGCCCCCCGCGGGGATGATTGCACCATAGGGCAGCGGATATTCGTGCCAGACGTAATCACCGCCACAGACAAAGATAGAAAGCCCCTGTAATGCAAGGTCTACCCTACCCGTGTTATAAAGACATACGTAACTGTACGCCACGGGTGCGTTTTTGCCCGTTGATCCCGCGTATACCGAGGAAATGATCAGCTTGGAAAAATCCGCATCCCGGTCAAGATCGGCTGCCGTGGGGTATTGCTCATCGGGCACGTAAATTTCGGTCGTGCTCTCCTCGCCGCTCGTCTGCTCCTCGCTAAGTACTTGCCCGGAGCATGCACCAAGCAGCAAGCAAAGTGCCATCAGGGCACATAATATATGTAGCTTTCGGATCGGTTTCATATCGGTCCTCCATCATGATACAAAGTTAAATTTGCCAGATAAAATCTTTCGCGGATTGATCGGTTGTCGCACTCTGCGCCAGCTCTTCCAGCTCGGGGCGCGCTGCAGCAATGGCTTGCCAGTAGGGCTCGGCTAAAAAGAAAAATCCGCTCATGAGATAGAGATTGCGCAAGCCCGCGCGAATTTCCAGGCGCAGCTTTTGCACCAGATTTTCGGGAGAAAGCGCGTTTTCGGGGTACACCGTGGACTCGCTGAACGCGTCCCTGATGTTGCCGACAAGACTAAGATGCGTTTGAATGGAATTGGTGATCGCCTGCTCTGCCTGTGCCTGCGTAAAGCTCGCATCCTCAAAATGCGCCTCACCCACGCGGACAAGCAGCTGCGGGAACGCAGCTTTGATGCGCGCGATATCCACGCCGTGTCTGCGGTCGCCGTTGTGCATGACCATAATGCCGGGCGTCATACCCGCAGGCACGGTCTTTTCAATGAATTGCAAAATCGCGTCGCATTGTACGTCGCTCCAGGCACACCAAAGATCGTCACCCTCGGTTGCGTTTGCAAAAATCTCGGGCGCGGTCAAGTGTGCGTAGCGCGGATATTTTGCATAAAACGCTTGCATGCAAGCCCCGCAGCAGCAGCCCTGCAGAGCGGGTCCCCAAGGGCCGACGCGCAAGTCGTCATCATAAAAAAGCTGCGTAAAGCCCATGTCCGCAAGCTCCTCTGCCACGTCACGGCTTTCCTTAATCATTGCTTCACAGCGCACGCAGGAGGTAAAGGGCACGACCTGCCCCTGTGCATTGATTCTTCCCTGCCAATGCGCAGGGATGCCGGGGTCCCCCGCACCACCGTTCAGCGCACCGCCGCCGTGTCCGACGGGCACGGTCAAGGCTTGCACGCAAAAGCCGTGGCTTTCCAGCAACTTCTTTGCCGCCAGCGTCTCTTCGCGCGACGCAAGCACGTTGCCGTAAGCATAGGTATCCAACCAAACGGTTTCCACACCCGCGGACTTCATGTGCGCAATGCGCAGCTCCCGGGTTGCAGGATCAAGGATCTCGCTTGGAATAAAGTCGTAGTGAAAATGAAGTGCGTGGCTCATACTGTTTCCTCCACAACGTACAAACTTTTCGGCATGCCGCCGCGCGTGCTGTGCAGCTCGGTGTCCGCCTCTTGCATGGCTTCAAGCGCGGCAAGCAGCTCGTCCGTCACAAGCTCACCCGGGACGAGCAACGGAATTCCCGGAGGGTACGCCCACACATACTCTGCCGCTACGTATCCGTCCGCACTCGCGATCGGCACGTCCATGCGCGGCAGATCGGCAATCTGCCAAGGCGCATATACGGCATGCAGTCGCGGCAAGGTGGGGGTGTAGGCAGACTCGACTGCCTCTATCTGCGCGTCGATC
>JAGBXH010000192.1 GCA_017629395.1 Clostridia bacterium
CGGATGCCGTAAAGGTGTAATGAGAGCCGTCAGTGGCATTGCAGGACATGTTTGCCATGCCGGTGAGCTGCTTGGACAGCGATGCATCCGTAAAGTCGAAGATATAAGAGGGAAGTGCCTCTTTTTCCATCGCAAAGACGGGAATGCAGGTCAGTACGCCAAGCAATAAGCAAGCGCACAGTGCAAATAGTGTAAATCTCTTCATAGAAGAAGCCTCCACATGAAATGTATTTGAAATTATTATACCATGTTATGCATCGATTGTCAATCAAGGTAGAAATAAGCCGTGTAATTTTGGTAATCTTGCAAAAAATAAAAACGTATGTATTGGGCAGATTGTCCCCGGGCGGACGAAAAATCGGCTGCCCTGAAGAGGGCAGCCGATGCGATTATTTCTTTCTTTTCCTTGTGCAAGCTGTAAAGGGAAGTGCTGCAATCCCGATCAGGACAACCATGCCTCCGACCTCGGATTTGCATCCGCCGGGTTTGGGATCCCCTTCGGGTGATTGAGTACTTGGCTCGTACTGCTCTGCGGTTTTAGGGTCAATGCAGTTTTGGAATACGTAATTGAGTCTTCCCAGGGGCGCTGCATCACCGTCGGTGTAGAATTGCTCCATGGTCGTGATCTGGGAGCTGCTGTCCGCCCATTTGAACTCGAATTTAATGCCGTTGGGGTTGGTAATTCCCAAAAGCTCCATGGGGACAGCAAGCATCATTTCATTGTCCTTGACGCGATAGCTGATCTCCCCGATCTCCTCAAAGGCGTAAGCACCGTCCGTACCGCAATAGCGTGCTATCGTTGTAGTGTCAAGATCCTTGACGCGATAGTTGACGATATAATCGTAGCCGTACCAGCCCTTTCCTTGGGTGGAGATAAACAGCTGCATCCAAGCGGAGTCTTCCGACGGCAAAGAGATGCGGTCGCGGGTCTGTACGTAAAAATATACGTTCTTGGTGTCAGCCGTTACCTTAGCGGCAACGATATCGTTCCTGCCGGTGTCGTTGACGTAATGCGTGCCGCCAAAGCCGTAAGCGTCGCGATCCAGCATATCCTTGGAGGGGTCGGTATAGGTCACGAGTACCTTGTCCCACGCATCAAAGCTACCCGTGAGGTTGATTGCGTTGCGTGCATCCTGCACGATCACGGGTGCGGTGCCCTTGAGCCTTTGAATATTGTAGGCTAACTGCATGTAGTAGTTATCGAAATATCCGCCCTTCATCATTTCGGTATCGCGGGAGAACTCATGCGAAGCGCAATCCATAAATCCTACCTTGTCGGGATCGTTCATTCTTTGCGCGATCCATTCGTTCCAGCCCGTGACCAGCACGAAGGGAACGTCTGCTTCAATGGCTCTGTCCCACTGTGCCTGGAAGTTAATGCCTTGCACAAACAAATTGGGATTCTCCTCCAGCTTTTTATAATACACGGTACGTGTCTTTGCGCTGTTGATTTTATCTGCAAAGGATCTGCCCAGGTTGCTCTTGTTTCCGTAGAGCGCGGAATCTGAAAAGCAGATCGACCCGCTGTGCTGTGCGGCAGATACGTTGATTGCGCTGGGATTGCCGTTTGCATCGTTGTAGACGCGCTGCGGCCACTCGAAATCCATCCAGGGCCAGCTGTTTTCCTTGGGGGCTTCCGTAGGCCACTGATTGAGCTTTATAGTAAAGAAATCGTCAATATTTGCCTCATACGGAGCAACGATCAAGGGCTTGCCGTCCAGCATGTACCAGGTGTCCTTGTAAAAGCCGGGAGCGTAGATCTTTTCATAGATCTCACGCACGCAGGACTCTGCTTGGGTATTGGTGTAAAAAACGACCTTGGGGGCATCGTAGCCCATTTTGTTGAAGTCGTGCAGGATCGCCATCAGCTTGAGCGCATTATCCGTATATGCAAAGCCGTTGGTGGTATCAAAGTATAGGAAGTCGATGCCTGCACCTATCAAAAGCTCAACGTGCTTGCGCACCACCCAGTTATC
>JAGBXH010000193.1 GCA_017629395.1 Clostridia bacterium
CCTGGTGCACTACCCTGCCGCCTCGGGATCTTCCTCGGTCAACATCCCCGCAAGCGTCAATAAGATCGAGGACATGGCATTCTACGGCTGCAAGTCGCTCAAAAGCGTACGGTACGGCGGCACGCAGGACGCGTGGTCACGCATTGCGGTAGGATCGATGAACTACAGCCTCAATGCAGCATCGGTCACCTGTCAGGACTCGGGCAAATAAGGCTTGACAAAGGGACGCGCGTGTGATATACTGAACGTATAAATCTTTGATACATAAGGAGATATCACATGTACGGAAAGAACGTTTGGATGATCCCCGACGGCTATATGAGTGACACGACCAAGGGCGAATTCGTCAGCCATGAGGCTGTTTGCGTGCTCAATCTTTCGGGTAAGCCCGCACACATCGATCTGACCATTTATTTTGAGGATCAGGAGCCCTTGACGGGTCTGCACGCAGTTTGCGAGCATAACCGCACCAACCACATCAGACTTGACAAGATGGTTGCCGATAACGGTCAGCCCATTCCCCGCAACAAGCCTTACGCAATTCTGGTTGAGAGTGACCAGCCCATCGTAGCGCAGGTATCCAGACTGGACGTTTCCCAGCCCGAATACGCGCTGATGACCACGATTGCATATTGATCCAAACAAAAGCTCGCGAGCGATCTGTGCTTGCGAGCTTTTGTGCATGTTCAGCTGTTTTTGCTTACATCTGCTTTCGTATCTTTTCCAGCGCCCCTTTTTCAAGGCGCGATACCTGCGCTTGTGAGATGCCGATCTCCTCGGCAATCTCCATTTGCGTTTTGTTCTTGTAAAAGCGCATGGCAATGATGTTGCGCTCGCGCTCGGAAAGTGTGCGCATTGCTTCCTTGAGCGCAATGTTTTCCAGCCACGCGTCATCCCCCGAGGTGTGGTCGCTGAGCTGATCAATGACGTAAAGCGTGTCGCCGTTCTCGTTATAGACCGGTTCGTACAGTGAGATGGGCTCCACCACCGCCTCCATAGCGCGCAGCACTGCCTCCTTTTTCTCCCCGATCTTGTCCGCAATCTCCTGCGCACTCGGCTCACGCTGATGCTGACGCATCAGCTCTTCCCTTGCCTGCAACGAACGGTAGGCAAGATCACGCACCGAACGGCTGATGCGTATGGTGTTGTTGTCGCGCAAATACCGCCGTATCTCGCCAATGATCATGGGCACGGCATAGGTCGAAAACTTGACGTCCAGCTCGGTATTGAAGTTGTCCACCGCCTTGACAAGCCCGATGCACCCCACTTGAAACAGATCGTCCATATTCTCCTTGCGGTTGGCAAACCGCTGAATGATGGACAGCACCAAGCGCAAATTGCCGTAGATCAGCTCCTGCCGCGCCCCGGCATCCCCCGCCTTGGTGCGACGCAACAGCTCGGTTTTTTGCTCATCGGTCAAAACAGTCAGCTTGGCGGTATTGACACCGCATATTTCCACTTTGTTATAATACATAAAAACTCCCCTTGACGCATATTTCGTCAAAGGGAGTTTTGCCCTTTCCGGGACACAGTATGCAATTTTGCGCCAAGGGGATTTTTTCCTGTCTGTCTGACTCCACCCGCCCTTGGGCGGATTTCATCGCAGGGCGATTTCATCCACGATAGTGGATTTCATCTGCCAAAGGCAGATTTCATTCCTCTATCTCTGCCCTGCTCTTTTTCTCCTTGATCTTGTTCACGATCTTTTCGGGCAGGTCGCAAAGGAAATTGATGCCCTTGTTGATCCACAAAATATCAAAGACGCAATTCTTGAACAGCGTGATGATCGAGGTCACAAACCAGATCGCCAGCACCGCGCCAAAGGAAGCAAGCACCATTTTCCAGGTGGGATAATCCGAGAACTTTCTGAAGGAGTGCCACAATTCGTCCCAATACCAGCCCGCCGAGCACACGTGCAGCACGAACACGCCCCACGTTGCCTTGGCGAAATTGGCGATCAGCAGCTTGAGGGGCTTGCCCTTGATCTTAAGCTGCATGAAGAAGAGCAGCAGCATGGTTGCCATGATGACCATGCAGGGAGAGAGGTAGCTGATCAGATCGTCGCTGTACTGATAGGTGACGGATTCCTTATCGATCAAGCCCGCATCGTACTGCTTTTCTATGTAGATCATCTTGAACCACGCAACAAATGCGGAGAGGAAAAACGCAGGCAGCGTTACAAACCATTTTGCCCACTTGGGCGCACCGTAAATGCGGAAATACGCGCCTATGACGTACAAACAGATCAGCCAGATGGTAGTGTAGCCACCGCCAAGGCTGTAGTTGTCCTCACGCATGATCAGCTTGAACAGCGCGGGCACCTGCAGCCAGATAATGATGACGACGTGTTGCCAACGCTTGATCGACAAAAGCCCCTTATTGATCAGCGGCAGGAGCGGATACATGAAGAAGTACGCGCACAAATACCAAAGCTCACGGTGCGACAGCGGCAGCATGCCTGTCAGCCACCATTCCTTTTGCACCTCTATAGAGGGAATGAAAAAGTGCGCGATAGCGGTAATGGCTGCGATCAGCACCACGGTTTCCACCCATAAATAAATGAATCGGCGGAATTTGAATTTGGTCTTGACGTTGGCAAAGCCCGAAATAATGGCGTAGCAGTTGACCGAGCAATAGCCGATGGTTTCCAAAAACCACGCAACCTCGTAATTGGTGGAAAGGTAAGTGGAATACGGACGCACACCGCCGTGCCCCATGACGTGCAAAAGGATCACGAGGATCATGGACACGATGCGGAACAGCTCCACACCCATGTTTCGCTCGCTCTTTTGCGGCGTGGCGGGCAGCATCTCTGCTTGCACCGTTTGCGGTTTTATCGTAAGCTCTGTCATACTTTCTCCTTCTCTCTATATGACTATGAAGCGGTCGATTCATGAATCGACCCTACAAGATCTATTGATATAGACGATGTTTTTGCGAAAATGTTCCGCGTTTTTCAAAAATTATTCGTTATCCTTACCCGAAAGCACGGTGTGCACGGTCATGGCAAGAATTTTGATATCAAGTGCCAAGGACATATGCTCCGCATACCACACGTTCATGTC